>CALMOO010000777.1:531-9314 GCA_937871705.1 uncultured Hymenobacter sp. | reverse complement strand
ATCTGGCCCGTGTTCATTGGGCTCGGGGTGGTGGGGTTTTTATTCTGGCGCTCTTACAAGCCTGGCGACCTAGCTCCACTGGCCGATGCCAAGTGGCAATGGCTGCTCGCGACGCTGCTCGTGCTTTGGGCCCGCGACTTGGGCTACATCTACCGCATTCGCCACATTGCGGAGCGCGAGCTGAGCTGGCGGCAGGCGTTTGAGGTGATTGTGGTTTGGGAATTTGCTTCTTGCGTGCTGCCTTCGGCGGCGGGTGGCACGGCGGCGGCCCCGATTATTCTGACGAAAGAAGGCATTCCGCTGGGCAAGTCATTGGCTTACACCATCGTGACGGCTTTTCTGGATAACTTGTACTACGTGCTGATGGTGCCGCTGGTGGTGTGGCTGGCGGGCGCCGCGCTCTACCCCCGCCACCTAGAGTCAACATTCGTGGAAACGCTGCGGGTGCTGTTTGTGGTGAGCTACGTGGCCGTATCGGCCTACGCTGGCCTGCTGCTTTATGCCCTGTTCGTCAACCCCTTGTCGGTGCGGCGGCTGCTGGTGCGGGTAACTTCGCTGCGGGCGTTGCGGCGGTTTCGGCACCGGGCCTACCGCTTGGGGCAGGACATGGTGAATGCCTCGGCGCAGGTGCGCGGGGCGGGCGCCCTCTACTGGTGGCGCGCCTGCCTAAGTACGTTCTTCGTCTGGACGGCGCGCTACGCGGTTATTGGCTGCCTCATTGGAGCTTTCGTGCCTATGACGACGGGCAAGTTTCTGTTCATTTTTGCCCGCAACATCACGTACAAAGTGGTGCTGCTGCTGGCCATAACCCCCGGCGGCGCGGGCATTGCGGAGGGCGCTTTCCCGACGTTCTTCGGCAGCTTTGTGGGCACGGCCACCATGACGAGCTTCATGGTGCTGCTGTATCGCATCGTCACGTATTACTTCTACTTGGGCCTGGGCACGGTGTTTTTGCCGCGCTGGGCGGCGCGGGTATTTGGGGTGAGCAAGTAAAGGGCACCCGCCTACCCCCCTATTTCGGAACTATAGGGGTAGCAAGCGCGCCGCCGGGCCGCTGGTAGCTGCTCCAGAACTCGGGCCGGTAGGGCACTTCGGGCGGCTTGACTGCTGCCGCGGGTGGGATGGTCGCCGGGAGCCCCGCCACGGGCAGCAACTGAAAATACCGCTCCGATAAGCTTTGGTAGTAAAACGGGGCTTTGCCTAGTACTCGGCCCGTAGTTAGGGTTTGGCCCACGCTGCGGCGCACGTAGTAACGGCCGTTTTCGGCCTTGGCATAGTCGACTACGTGGGTAGTGCGGTCGGTGGCAAAAAGCTGCGTAAAGGTTTGCGCTTCGGTGGTTTTACGGCCGTAATTTTTGCGAGCGGTGCTGTTGAAAGCGGCCGTATCGACCTGCCACAAGGCTTCGTAGTGTACCACGGCATAGTCGCTTTTACGCACTAACAGGCGCCCTTGGTAGACGCTCATCAGGTAGGTGCCAGTGCTACTGTGGTCAGCGCGCTTGGCCGCGAAGCTCAGCACGTACAGCGTTTCGGCGCCTTGCTGACGCACGCTGTCGAGCTTGAGCACGAAGCGGCGCAGGTTGCGGACTCCGAAAAGCGGCGAAATCCGCACCGGGTCAGCCGCACTGGCTGAGGCGCCCTGCACACTGCTATAAAGCGCCGTACCCGCCACCCGGCTGCCATGCTGCGCCAGCACGTGCTGCTGGTCCGTGGTCAGGACTACCCCCTCTTCGCGGCCCATAAACCCCTTGGTGAAGTGCCGGTAGCCAGCCGGCACCCGCAGCCGGCCTACCGTTTCGGCTTCGTAGCGTAGCGTATCGAAGTTGCTGAGGCGCTGGTGCGTATACACCTGAGCGGCGTAGTCGAGCTGCTCGTAGTTGGCCGAAATGTTCTTAATAACGTTTTTTAGAATCTCTACCGGGTCGAGCGGCTTGCTGGCGACTTGCACCTCAGCGAGGGCGTAGGCGGCCGGGGTGAGCAGCACAGTCAACTCCTCATTGCCGACTGGCGACTGCACCGTGGCCAGGTTGTAGCCTAGGCTGCTGACTTGCAGGGGGGTAGGGCCCGAGAGCGGCAACGCAAACCGGCCGTTAGCGTCGGCCACCGTGCCCTTGGCCTGGCCGGGCAGCTGCACGGCTGCGTAGGGCACCGCGGCCCGGCTGCGCTGGTCGAGTACCACACCCCGCACCGTGCGCACCCCTGACACATCGGGCGTACCCACCAAGCGGCGCACGATGGCGCTGCTGCGCCCCAGGGCCGGGCTCCGCGACCCAGGGGCCAGCCGCGTAGCCGATAGTAGCTCGGTGGTATCGGTGCTGGCGGCGGCACTGGCAATGGGCGTCAGGTGCGGCGGCTCGACACTGCGCAGAAACAGGAATCCGTCTACGACCTCGCTCCAGGGGCCCGCCAGCGGTTGGTAGTCGAAGGCGTAAGTTGTTAGCTGCAAGCCGGGCGCGTCGTGCTTAAGACTCACAAAGGCATAGGGCGCATTGAGGCTCAATAAGTTGGCCTCCAGCGTGCCCACCGCGGGCGCGGGCACAGCCAGGCCAGCCGTGCCGGGTAGGCCGTGGGTGCCGCCACCCGCCAAGGTGCCCAAAATGTAGACCTGGCTTGCCCCCAGGGCCTTCTTCACGGAGCGGCCCATGGGCTGGTAGGCGCGCAGTTCCTCGTTGCCGAGCACTTCTACGCGGTTGGCAAAATGCGGCTGGGCGCCCCAGCAGATTACTTTTTCGGCGGGGTGCTGGCGCAGGTACCACAGCAGGTTGTCGGCCATCTGGGCATCGCGCGGGTTGCTGTCGGCGGCTACCCAGTCGGCCTCCGCTTTGGCGCTGGGGTCGTGAGCTACGTAGTCGCGCGCCAGCGCACCCAAGCTACGCAGGCACTGCTGCCAGAACCCCGCCTCAGCCCGACGAGCCGCCGTGGGCGAATTGGCTGCTTTGGCAACCTGCCGATTAACCTGGCTGAGTTGTGCTTCAAACTCGGCGAGGGTATGGTTTGCGGGAAAAGCGAAGTGCTCGGACATCTCATCTACCACATCCCCAATAAATTCAAAGTCAATGGCATCAGTTACTTTATCGGGCTCCGTTGATTCTCCCACAAAATCCTCCAGGTCTTCCACTAGGTCATCGCTGTAGTCGCCGCTTAGCTGCGGGTCGAAGCCCATCACGCGCAAGCCATCGGGGCCGACCAGCGGCACCACCGCCTGAAACTCCTGTGTGCGCATCCATATCGGGAAAACGCTGCTTTGCAAGTTCTTAACTACTGACTTGCCAATGGCAATTTGGCGCTGGGCTTTGTGCAGCTCAAAAAATCCGCTCTCCATTGCCAGCGTGGTGAAGCCCATGCGCTGCTGCAAAAACGCGACGAGCCGAGCTTTTGCTGCCAGCACGTTGCCTTCGCCGTGGGTAGGCTCGCCCAGAAATACCACCCGCGCGTCCCCGATTTCAGTCCGCAAAAACTCCAGCTCCGCAAACGTCGTGTCGGCTGGGCTCACGCTGTGCAGCGCCCGCGCGGGCACGGTGGCAGGTGCCGCCAGCTGCGCCTGCCCGTGCATTGGCAAGCCTACCCCCACCATCCACAACATTACCCAACGAAACCACCGCATTGTTAAAGTCAAAAAATAAATAGCAAAATACCAGCCACGCCGTGGCGAACCCAAGTACAAAGAAGCAGCCGCCGCCGTATCCGCTGCAATGTGCAGGCGCAAAAAAGCCCCGCACCAGACTTGGTGCGGGGCTTTTTTAGGAAAAGTTGGTTATCCAAGCGGAGCTTATTCGGCTTCCAGCGTCAGCTTAGCTTCCGGATGGCTCGGGTCTACGAGCGTTAGCTTGCTGTCGGTCAGCGTTTCCACGTTGAACGTATTTGAGGTGCCACCCGCATCAGGCGTCAGCGTTAGGGTTTTGGCCGTTTGGTCGAATGCAAACTTTCCTTGCACAGCTCCCGCGGCGCCCGTCATGGTGTAGGTATTATTCGAAAAAACGTGCAGCGACTCTTCTTTCTGCTCGTCGGTCTGCTTCACTTTGTCGCCAGAAGCGCTGGTTTCCTTGGCAGTTTTCCATACTTTGCCGCTCGTACCGTAGAGCATGTTGGCACCTTCTACCTTGCCTTTGTCGCTGCACGAAGCCGCGGTGAAGAGCAGAAAGAAAGCACACAGCAAGGTTGCCAGGTAGGGCCGTAGGGTAAGGGGAGAGGAGGTCATGAGAAAAGAAATAAGGTGAGATGGATAAGCTGGCTTAGGGCCAGTTGCAGTCCTGCTTACGCTACCTTCTTTTTTTGGTTATAGGACTAAACCTTTGCGCTACACCCACGTAATAGAGCGAGATGCTTCGGCCGAATACACTAGGTGACGACCAAGCAGCTGGTTTGAGCCACAAGCACGACGCCTTAGTTCTACTCTCTCACTAATAAGTATTTACAGCCATGGGCTTACTTGATTTCCTGACAAATGAGGGCGACAAAAAGCCCGTTGAGCCGGCCCAGCCCGTACCCGCTGCTGGCACCGACTTTTTTGGTAATAATGCCACGGCCCAGCCTGCAGCCACTAGCGGCGAGTCGTACACCGTGGTGAGCGGCGACTCGCTGTCGCACATTGCTAAGAACCATTACGGAGACGCCACCAAGTGGCACCAGATATACGAAGCCAACAAAGGCATCATCGGCAGTAACCCTGACCACATCGAAGTGGGCCAGGTGTTAACCCTACCTAGTCTCTAGGTACTTTTTGCAGAAAAAAGGTGAGAAAAGCCGCTCCAGCTTTGGGGCGGCCTTTTTATTTTTAAGGGGGTAGCACTAACTGTTTCTGCTTAGTAGGCTCATGAGAACGAGCGGCGCTGTCCCCTGTTTGCCGAGTTGCAAACTGTGCCTATCTTTGCCGGCACCTACCTGGTACTTCCTGCATACGGCAGGGCAGTTGTTTTAAGTTTTATACAGAAGCGGCGAGAGATTAGGCTCCCTGACCCGCTGGCAACCTTCGTTCTTAGAAAGGTGCCAATTCCTACCCCTGCCTGGCATTGCAGCCAGCACGGGAGCTATAAATCGAGTACCATGCAAAACGCCTTTTTCTCTCCTTTCTTGCCCTCCTCCACTCCGGCTGCCGCGCGCGGCCTGGCTAGGACGGCTGTGTTGTTTGTGCCGGCCGGCGCCCCTGAGCGCATTTTTGGGCGAATGTGCTGTTGCAGCACTTGTTGTTGTCAAGGCTAAGATTCAGAGCCGGGCACTTTTCTTTTTCTCTTTGCGGGTCTTAACGCTAATCGAGTCGCGGTGTGTGCCAGCGGCCGACTGCTGCCGAGTCTATACTGGTGCCATTTTGCTGGAAGCCAACAAAATAGCTTTGCAGGCTTGCGCCAACCGAGGAAAATTTGCCCGCCCTACCCCGGTTATTTCCTAACAGTTTTCTTGTCTCGTATTTCAATATGTCCGCTTCTCTGTCATCCGTAAGCACAGCTTTTCGGCAAGAACTCGCGGCCACGGCGCAGCACCTAGCCTCGGTGCTACCAGTCACGGCCAGCCAGGTTATCGACAACGGCATTTCCTCGGTGGAGGCAGCGGGCCACGCCAGCCACGCGCTGAAACCCGGCCAGGCTGCTCCCGATTTTACTTTGCCCGACGCCACCGGCGCGGCACAGACCCTCACGCACTTGCTGGCCCAAGGGCCGGTAGTGCTGCTTTTTTATCGCGGCAACTGGTGCCCGTATTGCAATGTGCAGCTGCGCGCCTACCAGCAGATTTTGCCCGAGCTGGCGCAGCACGGCGCCACGCTGGTGGCAGTATCGCCCCAAACGCCAGATTTCACTGCGCTCACTGCCAGCGAGAAAGCCTTGAGCTTCCCGGTGCTGAGCGACGTTGGCAACACGGTGGCCCGGCAGTATGGCCTGGGGTATGGGGTAGGCCAGGAAGTAGCCGATACGCTGCGTAGCGTGGGCATCGACCTATCGGCTTATAATGGCACCTCGGATGACGAGCTGCCACTGACGGCCACGTTTATTATTGGCAGTGAAGGCATTATTGCTTGGTCGTGGGTAGAAGCTAACTTTAAGCAGCGCGCCGACCCAACCGAAATCCTGGCCGCGCTAGCACAGTTGCCCGCCACTCAGCCCGCTTAAGGCAAAACTTCTCTTTTATTTTTTATTTAATCTTCATCCTCAAGCTCATGGCCACCCAGAACCTGCACTTCGAAACTCTCCAGCTTCATGCCGGGCAGCAGCCCGACCCCACCACCGGCTCGCGGGCGGTGCCCATTCACCAGACTACCAGCTACGTGTTCAAGAACGCGGAGCACGGTGCTAACCTATTCGCGCTGAAGGAGTTTGGCAATATCTACACCCGCTTGATGAACCCCACCACCGACGTTTTCGAGCAGCGCATGGCGGCGCTCGAAGGGGGGGTAGCAGCGCTGGCCGTGGGCTCGGGGCAGGCCGCCCAGTTCATCGCGCTTAATAATATTCTGAAGCCCGGCGACAACCTCGTGGCCAGCTCCTACCTCTACGGCGGCACCTACAACCAGTTCAAGGTGGCCTTTAAGCGCATTGGCATCGAGGCACGCTTCGTAGATGGCGACGACGCCGACGGCTTCGAGAAGCTGATTGACTCGAATACCCGCGCGCTGTACGTCGAAACCATTGGCAACCCCAGCTTTAGTGTGCCTGATTTTGAGCGCATTGCAGCCGTGGCCAAGAAGCACGACCTGCCGCTAATAGTGGATAACACCTTCGGCGCGGGCGGCTACCTGTTTCAGCCGCTCAAGCACGGCGCGAGCATTGTGGTGGAGTCGGCTACGAAGTGGATTGGCGGCCACGGCACCAGCATCGGCGGGGTGATTGTGGACGGCGGCACCTACGACTTTGGCAACGGCAAGTACCCGCAGTTTACGGAGCCCAGCGAGGGCTACCACGGCTTGGTTTTCAATGACGTATTCGGCAAAAGCGGGCCGTTTGGCAACATCGCCTTCATCATTCGGGCGCGGGTAGAAGGCCTGCGCGACTTTGGCCCCAGTATCAGTCCCTTCAACTCGTTCTTGCTCTTGCAAGGCCTCGAGACCCTGAGCCTGCGCGTGGAGCGCACCGTAGAAAACGCCCTGAAAGTAGCGCAGTGGCTAGAGCAGCAGCCCGAGGTAGCCAGCGTAAACTACCCCGGCCTACCCAGCAGCTCGCACCACCAGAATGCGGCCAAGTACCTCAAGCGCGGCTTCGGCGGAGTGCTTTCGTTCACGCTGCACGGCAGCAAGCACACCGCTACGGCCTTGATTGACAACCTTAAGCTTATCAGCCACTTGGCTAACGTGGGCGATGCCAAAACGCTGATTATTCAGCCCTCGGCCACTACGCACCAGCAGCTGAGCGAGAAAGAGCAACTCATAGCCGGCGTGACGCCGACGCTGCTGCGCTTGTCGGTGGGCATCGAGCACATTGACGATATCTTGGCCGACTTGGGCCAGGCCTTGGCGGCGGCTACCATTGCTGCGCCTAAAGACGAAGCCGACACGAGCATCCCGGAGCCGCAGCCCGAGCACGCCCAGCCGCTGGAAGTGTAGGTAGTATTTACTAGCTGCCTGGCGAGCGCAGCGCGGCAATCACAGCGGAACGAAATCGTTCGGGTATCGTTCTGGTGCGATTGCCGCGCTCCGCTCGCAAGGACAGTTAGAGCTTAATCATATTCATGCCCGACCACTTTTTCGACCTCCCTACCCCCTTCCCGCTCGAAAGCGGTGAGACGCTGGCGGGTGCCCGCGTTGCCTACCGCACCTGGGGCCAACTCAACGCTGCGCGCGACAACGTGGTATGGGTGTGCCACGCCCTCACCGCCAACGCCGACGTGCTGGACTGGTGGCCGGGGCTGTTTGGGGAAGGCTATTTTTTTGACCCCGCCGACTGGTTTATCGTGTGCGCTAATATCCTGGGCTCGTGCTACGGCAGCACTTGCCCGCTGGACCCCGACCCTGCAACGGGGGTAGGGCGCTTTCAGCAGTTTCCGCTGCTCACCATCCGCGACCTGGTGGCGGCGCACGAGGCACTGCGGCAGGAGCTGGGGCTGAGCTACATCCACACGCTTATCGGCGGCTCGCTGGGCGGGCAGCAGGCCCTGGAATGGGCCGTGAGTCAGCCCGAACTATTTGGACATCTGGTAGTTATCGCTACCAGCGCCCGGCACTCGGCCTGGGGCATTGCCTTCAACGAGGCGCAGCGGCTGGCCATTGAGGCCGATGCTACTTACCACGAAGGTCGCCCCGGCGGCGGCGATGCCGGCTTGGCCGCCGCCCGCGCCGTGGCACTGCTCAGCTACCGCGGCCACGATGCCTACGGCAACACTCAAACCGAGCCCGACGACAACCGCCTGCGCGACTTTCGCGCCAGCTCCTACCAGCGCTACCAGGGCAACAAGCTGGTGGCACGCTTCGACGCCTACAGCTACGTGGTGCTGAGCCGCGCCATGGACTCGCACCACCTTGGGCGCGGCCGGGGGGGGGTAGAGCCCGCGCTGGCTGGCATCAGGGCGCGCACGCTGGTGCTGGGCATCACGTCCGACGTGCTGTTCCCGCTCGTGGAGCAGCGCGAGATTGCCGAGGGCATCCCCGGCGCGGTGTATGGCGAACTGGACTCAGGCTACGGCCACGATGGCTTTTTGCTGGAAACCGTCAAGATAACGCAGGCGCTGGAGGTGTTTTACGCCGCCGCGCTAGCCGAGTAGTTGGTGCCAGCGCCGCACGCAAATGCTAGCTGCCTTTTGCGCTGGGTGATAATTTCTTAAGGTTAAGTTCTTATTAAACAACGACAAACGAAGTATTACTT
>CALMOO010000777.1:0-521 GCA_937871705.1 uncultured Hymenobacter sp. | reverse complement strand
CGTTTCAAAACCCTCGCTATGCACAATTTTTCATCTCTTGGTCTACGTTCGCTTGCGCAATTGGTGGGGGCATTGGCCCTCACTGGTTTGCTGGCGGCCTGCGGTGGCGCGAGCAGCGGCACAGCCACTGCCGAGCCCGAAAGCATTCGGCTCGACTTCGCTTACTACAACCCGTTGAGCCTAGTGCTGAAGCAGCAAGGCTGGCTGGAAAAGGACTTAGCCAAGCAGAATATTAAGGTAGAGTGGGTGCTGAGCCAGGGCAGCAACAAGGCGCTGGAATTTCTGAATGGCAAAAGCATTGACTTTGGCTCGACGGCCGGGGCGGCGGCGCTGATTGGCCGCGCCAATGGTAATCCGCTTAAAGCCATTTATATCTTCTCGAAGCCCGAGTGGACAGCGCTGGTAACCAGCGCTAACTCGCCCATCAAGACGGTGGCCGACCTCAAGGGCAAACGCGTAGCGGCCACCAAGGGTACCGACCCATATATTTTTCTGCTGCGCGCCCTCGACCAGGCCTGCAT
>CALMOO010000776.1:742-2788 GCA_937871705.1 uncultured Hymenobacter sp. | reverse complement strand
GTACCACAAAGGCGGCCCCAACACGGGCTTGTTCGTGCAGTTTACGCACCAGAGCCCGGTAGAATTGCCGCTGCCCGGCCGCTCTTACTCGTTTGGCACCTTCGAGCAGGCCCAGGCCCAGGGCGACCTTGAAACCTTGCAGCAGTACAAGCGCCGCACCCTGCACATCGACCTGGGCACTAACGCCGCCCAGAGCCTGCGCACCGTGCTGGCCGCGCTGAAAGCCGCACTGGCCCAGCAGCAGGCCGCGGCGTAAGCCGTTGGGTTTAAACAAAAGCCGCCGCTGCGGCCGCTTGGCGCTGCCAGGTGGCTGCAGCGTCGGCTTTTGTTTGCGCGACGGGCAACCTATTGCAGCTAGCTCAGCGCAATGCCTTCCGAGAAAATAGTTTTCCTACCCCCCTTCGGAAAAAGAGGGAAGTCAACTGACTAAAGCGGCACCTTTACTTGCAAATTGCTTAGCTGCTTTTCATTAGCTGAGGCTTACCGCTAGCTTTGTTGCTGTTTTTAGTTACTCAACTTTCTGCTGCTGTCCGGTGAGCCGCCTATTTTCTACCTGTTGCCTGATGCAAACGCGCTTGCTGGTGGCGGTCTGCTGGCTGCTGGCACACCTTGCTTGTGGGCAAGCGCCTCAGCAGGAATGGGACCGTACGTTTGGCGGAAATGACTTTGACTTTCTGCTTGATATTACCCACACCGCTGATGGTGGTTATCTGTTGGGCGGGCAATCAGTATCGAGGGCTGCGGGCGACCGTAGTGAGCCGAGCTACGGCAGCGGAGATATTTGGGTGGTTAAGGTTGATGCCACCGGCGCCAAGCAGTGGGACTACGCTTACGGCGGCAGCGCCAATGAGTCCCTGGGTAATGTGCAGCAAACGCCGGACGGCGGCTACATTCTATCTGGCATCTCCGAATCGGGCGTGTCGGGCAACAAGAGTGAGTCTACCTTCGGCAATGCTGACATATGGCTCGTGAAGCTCGATGCCAGCGGCACCAAGCAGTGGGACCACGCCTATGGCGGCAGTGGGCTCGAATCTTTCGGTGGCTTGCAGCAAACGCCCGATGGCGGCTACCTGCTGGCGGGCACGTCGGACTCGGGGATTTCTGGCAACAAGACGGCGCCAAATAAGGGCAGTGATGACTACTGGCTCGTAAAAATTGATGCAAATGGTACCAAGCAATGGGACCGCACTTTTGGCGGCACGCAGTCAGATGAACTTTATGCCTTGGAAAAAACGCAGGACGGAGGGTATATGCTGGGCGGCTACTCCGCTTCCGGTATTTCAGCGGACAAGAGCCAGCCGAATCAAGGTAGCAGCGACTACTGGATTATTAAACTAGCTGCGAATGGCACCCGGCAGTGGGACCGCACCTTTGGTGGCGCCCAGGAGGATTTTCTACACGCCATTCAGCCAACGCAGGATGGCGGCTACCTGCTGGGTGGCCAGTCGCTATCCGGAGCTTCGGGTGATAAGAGCCAGCCGAGCCGGGGCAACTCTGATTACTGGGTACTCAAGCTCGATGGGCAGGGCGCTAAGGAGTGGGAGCGCACGCTAGGCGGCTCAGACTATGATGATTTACGCACCGTGACCCAGACCCTGGACGGCGGCTATGCCCTGGCCGGTAGTTCCACCTCGGGTAGCTCGGGGAATAAAAGCCAAGCTAGCCATGGCCGCTCAGATAGGTGGCTCGTCAAGCTCGATGCCTTAGGCAGTACCCAATGGGACCTCTCGCTGGGTGGCAGTGGCGATGAAGACTGTCAGCGCCTGCTGCAGAACCCAGACGGCAGCTATGTGCTGGCGGGCGCTTCTTCCTCGCCCATATCCGGCGATAAAACCCAGCCGAGCCGCGGTGGGTACGACTACTGGCTGGAGAAGCTGGCAGTGCCCGTAAGCCCTGCCGTGACAATTACGGGAGATTCGGTGCTGTGCTCGGGTGGGCAAGTCCGGCTCACAGCCACCACCGCCAGCCCGGCCAGTACGTACCAGTGGAACACGGGTGCTACTACCGCCACGCTCCTCGTAACGCAAGGTGGCCTCTATTCTGTAC
>CALMOO010000776.1:0-729 GCA_937871705.1 uncultured Hymenobacter sp. | reverse complement strand
GAGTGCCACGGCTTCGTACCGGGTGGCGCTGCACCCAAGCAGCCCCGCGTTTTCGCTCGGCCCAGACACAACGCTGTGTGGGGGGCAGCTGCTAGTCTTGCGTGCGCCGGCGCCCCAGCTGCCCGGCCTCGCGTACCATTGGTCAGACAACTCAACTGGTAGCACGCTGGCCGTGGGGCTGCCTGGCACCTATAGCCTCACCATCACGGGCTGTGACACGCACACGGCAAGCCGCCGCGTTGATTTTCAGCCTTGCCCCGTACTCATTCCTAATATCCTCACGGCGAATGGGGACCGGCTCAACGAACGTTTTGTGGTGCGCGGCCTACCCCCCGGCGAATGGGCACTAGCCATCTACAACCGCTGGGGGCAGCCCGTTTTTACTACTTCCGCTTACCACAACGAGTGGGGCAACGACGCAGCGCCCGGTGTGTACTACTACCTCTTACACCAGCCCGGCACTGCCCTTGCCTACAAAGGCTGGGTAGAAGTAGCGCGTTGACAAGAGCTTATCGTGGGTTCTGCTGCTTGGCCAAACTGCTCGTTCTGGCGAGAGCTTCGCCCCTACCCCCTTTTTTCGAGAAGAGATAAGGAGGTAGAGTTCTCGCCTAAACGAGCAGCTGCTACTTTTTCCAACAAAATCATAACCTAGCGCTAACCCCCGCATCACAGCCCCCGCGGAATTTTGAGCTACGCTGCTGCGCGTTCTTTTCGCGGCGGCGCTGGTAC
>CALMOO010000775.1 GCA_937871705.1 uncultured Hymenobacter sp. | reverse complement strand
ATTGCCAAGTCGGCGTTGCTGGCGCCCGTCACCATGTTGCGGGTATGCTGCACGTGGCCCGGCGCATCGGTAATAATAAACTTGCGGCGGGGGGTAGTAAAGTACTTGTGCGCCACGTCGATAGTGATGCCCTGCTCACGCTCGGCCTTCAGGCCATCGGTAAGCAGCGCCAGGTCTACGGCGGCGCCATTAGTAGTACGGCGCTTTTTTTCCAGCGTGGCCAGCACGTCCAAAGAAACAGAGTCGCTATCGTACAGTAAGCGGCCAATGAGCGTGCTCTTGCCGTCGTCGACACTGCCGCAGGTAATAAATCGGAGAAGGTCCATTATGATAATTGAAGGCAGCAGTCAGGACGAGCGTAGCGCGGCCATGACGGCTGTTCTATAAGCTTACTTAAAAATATCCGTTACGCTTGCGGTCTTCCATGCCCGTTTCCGACAGGTTGTCGTCGAGGCGCGTGGCGCCGCGCTCGCTCACTTTGGCCACCAGAATGTCCTGAATGATGTCGTCAATTGTGGCGGCGTCGCTTTCCACGGCGGCCGTGCAGGTCGAGTCGCCCACGGTGCGAAAACGCACTTGGCGGGTCACTATCTCGTCGCTTTCGTCCAAGGTGAGGTGCTCGCTCAGGCCGAGCAGCTGGCCGCTGGGCAGCACTACGCACTGGCGCTCGTGCGAGAAGTAGATATTAGGCAGCTCGATGTTTTCGCGCTGGATGTAATTCCACACGTCAAGCTCCGTCCAGTTCGAGATGGGGAACACGCGCACGTTTTCGCCCTTCTGAATGCGGCCGTTGTAGATGTTCCACAGCTCGGGGCGCTGGCGGCGCGGGTCCCACTGCCCGAATTCGTCGCGTACCGAGAAAATCCGCTCCTTGGCGCGGGCTTTTTCCTCGTCGCGCCGGGCCCCACCAATGCAGGCATCAAACTCAAATTCCTCAATCACATCGAGTAGCGTGTACGTCTGCAACGGGTTTCGGCTCGGAAATTTGCCGCCCGGCTCGCGCAGCCCACGCTCCCGGATGGTGTCTTCCACCTTGCGCACAATCAGCTTTTCGCCCAGCTCGGCCACCAGCTTATCGCGAAACTCGATGACTTCCCCAAAATTGTGGCCCGTATCGATGTGCACCAGCGGAAAGGGAAACTTGCCCGGACGAAAGGCCTTCTCGGCCAGCCGCGTCAGGGCAATCGAATCTTTGCCGCCCGAAAACAGCAGCGCCGGCCGCTCAAATTGGCCCGCTACTTCGCGTAAAATATGAATAGCTTCAGCTTCTAGTCTATCGAGATAATCCACTTGATAAGAATGATGAGGTATGAATTAAAAATTATGAGTTGTCCGTCGTCTTTGCGAGCCTGCCAAGCAAACGCCTCTGCACGAGGGGAAAACGAGTGGTGCAGGTGTTGTTTCGGTGCGATTGCTTCGCAGGCTCGCAAAGACAGTTCCTACCCCCTCTTTATTCCTCAATAGCCTCTACCACTGGGTCGTAGCCCTGGTGCTCGGGGGTAGTGGCGTGTAGGCCACACTCTTTGGCAGCGGCTTCTTCCCACCACCAGCGCCCGGCGCGGAAGTCCTCGCCTGGCTTGATGGCGCGGGTGCACGGCGCACAGCCAATACTCACGAAGCCCTTCTGGTGCAGCGGATTAACCGGAATGCCGTTGGCCTGCGCGTAGGCCACGCATTGCTCCCAGGTCCAGTCGAAAAGCGGGTGCACTTTCACCAACTGGTGGCCTTCGTCCCACTCGGCCGGCTCCATGTGCTGGCGGTTCTGCGACTGCTCGGCCCGAATGCCCGTGACCCACACTTGCTGCCCAGCCAAGGCGCGCGCCAGCGGCTCCACCTTGCGGATGTAGCAGCATTCCTTACGGTTTTCGATGCTCTCGTAGAAGCTGTTGGGGCCTTTTTTGAGCATCAGCTCTTCTACGCTCGCCGTTTGGGGGTGAAACACCTCGATGGGCTGGTTGTAGCGCATCAAAGTCTTGTTCCAAGTCGAATACGTTTCCTGAAAATTGCGCCCCGTGTCGAGGGTGAACACCCGAATGGGCAAGTCATTCTCGAAGATGAAGTGGGTTACTATCTGGTCCTCCAGCCCAAAGGAGGTAGAAAATGACACCCGGCCGGGAAACTGATTGGCTACCAGCGCCAGCGTTTCTGGGGCCGAGTGCTCGGGCAGGTAGCGGCGTAAATCGTCGACCAGCCCAGTTAGGGGTAATACCATGAGGAAGAGGGGG
>CALMOO010000774.1:2546-14566 GCA_937871705.1 uncultured Hymenobacter sp. | reverse complement strand
ATTCGGTACCCTGCCAAAATCCCGGTTCAGTACATAGCAGAAGCGCCCGACGGGCAGCTGTGGGTAGGCGGTAAAAAAGGCATTGCTTCCTTCGACCCCGCTACCGGCCGCTACCACTACCTGGATACCACCGTAGTAGCCGGCTTTAATTTTATAACCGGCTTGATTGTCAGCCATGAGGGCAAGCTGTGGATTGCGCAGCAAGGGTCGCTGCAACAGTTTAATCCGCGGACGGCCGCCCGAATTCGCTACCAGCCCAGCCTGCCGCTCAAAGCCGGCGAGCTGACCGACGGCGATGTAACCACCGTGTTTGAGGACAGCCGCGGCCTTATCTGGGTAGGCACGGCGCGGGGTGGGTTAAACTGCTTTAACCCGGCTACGGGCACTTTTTCTGTTATTCCGGCCAAAACTGCCCGGGCAACCAGCGCCATTGCGGGCATTGTGGAAGACGCTAAGGGAGACATCTGGGTGAGTACCGAAAATGGTATTTTCCGGTATAACATCAGCACGAAGGCCTTTCGCCCATATGATAGTACCGATGGCTTGCCGGCTACGGAGTTTACGAAAGGCAGCGCGAGCCACAGCGGCAAAACGCTGTTGTTTGGGAGCGTAAACGGGTTCGTTATTTTCAATCCCGACAGTATCAGAGACAATCCGGTGAAGCCGGCCGTCTATATTACGGGGATTAAAGTTCAGGGAGAAAGCCGTTTGCTACCCCCCAGTAGCAAGGTGGTGCTCTCGCATACTGAAAATTCATTGGCGTTTGATTTTGTGGCCTTGAACTATCATTCGCCCGAAAAAAACCAGTACGCTTACAAGCTGGAAGGAATCGATGCCGACTGGGTGAGAAGCGGCAGCCGGCGCTTTGCCAATTACACTGAATTATCGCCGGCCACGTACGTTTTTCGGGTAAAAGCCTCGAACGACGATGGGGTTTGGAACAACCAGGGCGCTTCGCTGACCATTGTCATAACCAGCCCATGGTGGCGAACGTGGTGGGCTTATTTGCTATATAGTTTGCTGTTTGGGGCAGCCTTGTGGGCCTTTAGCACCTACCGCTCTAGGGTGCTGCAGCGCGCCAACCGCTTGCTGGAGCAGAAAGTAACGGAGCGAACCCAGCAAGTGCAGCAGCAGAAAGAAGAGATTGAGTTGCAGCGCGATAACCTGAACCAGGCGCTAACGGAGCTGAAAGTGACGCAGCAGCACCTGATTCAAAAGGAAAAAATGGCCAGTCTGGGCGAACTGACGGCCGGCATTGCTCACGAAATTCAAAACCCGCTCAACTTCGTCAACAACTTCGCCGAAGTGAGTACCGAGCTAGTGGAGGAGCTGACCGAGGAGCAGCGGAAGCCCGAGCGTGACCCGTTGCTGGAAGCCGAGCTGCTGACGGATGTAACCGCCAACCTGCACAAAATACTTGCGCACGGCCAGCGGGCATCTACCATCGTCAAGGGCATGGTTGAGCACGCCCGGTCTTCGACGGGCGACATACAGTCTGTAAACCTCAACACGCTGGTAGCAGACTGCTTACACACAAGCTACCGGGCCCAGCGAGCCCGAGATAACGGGTTTGCCTGCGCACTAGCCACCCACTTCGACGCGGCCATTGGGCAAGTAGACCTGGTGCCCCAGGAAATGGGCCGGGCCCTGATGAACCTGTTTGCAAATGCGTTCTACGCCGTGAGCGAGCGGCAAAAGCAGGCCGCGGCGGCCTATCAGCCAGCTGTGCGGGTAAGTACCTCGAAAACCAGCACGGGCATTGAAATTGAAATAAGTGACAACGGCAGCGGAATTCCGGAAAGCATTCAGCCGAAGATTTTCCAGCCTTTTTTCACCACAAAGCCGGCCGGACAAGGTACCGGGCTGGGCCTTTCGCTGGCCTACGACATCATCACGAAGGGCCACGGCGGCACCCTGGCGGTGAAAAGCCAGGTGGGCCAAGGCGCCGAGTTTATTGTCTTTTTGCCAGATATGCCGGTGAGCACTACTTGAGTAACAGGGGGGTAGGGGCGCTTCAACAATTAGCGGCTACCCAGGCTGCGCCAGCCGCGCCAGAGTACGCGCAGGTCCAGGTCGGGTTCGTAGTCTTTGGCATACAAAAATTCGAGCCGCTGGCGCGTTGTATCCAGCAAGGCCTCCTCGGCGGGTAGGGCAGCCGCATCGGCTGGCGAAAGCACCGCTTGGCTGCCTACCCCCGGCGTGTAGCGCAGGCCCACCCAGCTGCGGCGGCCCCGCAGCACCCACCAGATATTGGGCAGCAGCCCGCCCGGCTGGCGCTGGCCCCAGATGAGCAAGGGCAGCAGCAGCAGCAACCCCAGGCTGGCCAGCAGGTCGAGCACGCGCTTGTTGCGGCGCTGCGCGCGCTGGTGCAAGCCCAGCACCGGGTCGAGGGGGTAGTAGTCGCCGGGCGAGCTTTTGCTGCGGCTGCCGATGATGTAGGGGCTGTCTTCGGGTAAAATTTTGTAGGCCACGGCCGGGCGCTGCGGCAAGCGCAGCATCAAGTCAATAATCTGACTTACCGCTACGTCCTTGCTGCAAAAAATCACCTCATTGAGGCCGTAGAGACGAACCAGCTCGGGCAGCTGGCGCACCTCGCCCAGGCAGTCGGGGGGGGTAGGGAGCCGGACCGGCGCGGCGGGCGCCGCCGTGGGCACAATGTAGCCGATGATAGTAGCCGGAACCTGGGCCGCGGCGAGCAGCACGCGTCCGCGCTGGCTTTCGGCGGCCGAGCCCACCAGGGCCAGGGTTTTGGTGCGCGGCTCGCTCAGGCGCAGGTGGCCGTGGCGCAGCCAGTGCCCCAGCAGGCGGCGGCCCACCAGCGCGGCCACGGCCCAGGCCCCGCCCAGCAAGATAAGCGCTTTCGAGAAGCGCCAGCTGTCCAGGAAGTTAGAGACTGCCGAAATCAAGACCGTGCCGATGGTAATGCTGCGGGCTATGCGGCCGGCGCGCGCGGTGCGGTCGTAGCCGCCGCCGAGCCAGGTAGCCAGCAGCCACACCACCAGGTAGGCCGGCACGGCCACCAGCAGGTACTGCGGGGGGTAGGGGGTAGGCGCGTATTTGTAGTGCTGCTCCCAGTAGGCTGTCAGGGCGTACATGCCGCCGAAGAGCAGGGCCGCATCGAGCAGCAGCGGCGCGGCCGCCGCGGCAAAGCGCTGCCCCAGGGCGGCGCTCGCACGCAGCCATATTGCCGTGTTTATCAGGGTATTAAAAAGGCTGGCTCGACCCGGCGCGAAATGCTTCTGGGCGAAAATAACCATTGCCCGGTAAAACACGAACACGTAGTTGACGCTCGTGTGCTTGGTGCTTTCGCCTTTGTAATGGATGATGCGGGCACTGGGGAAATAGTAGTTTTTCCAGCCGCCCTGCGTGAGGCGGTACGAGAGGTCGATGTCCTCGCCGTACATAAAATAATCTTCGTCGAGCAGCCCCACCTGGTCGAGCGCGGCCTTGCGCAGCAGCATAAAAGCCCCGCTTAGCACCTCAATCTCGTGGGGCTGGTCGGGGTCAAGAAAGCCCAGGTGATAGCGCCCAAAGGTGCGCGAGCGCGGAAAAAGGCGAGCCAGCCCCGAAATCTTGTAAAATGCCACCAGGGGGGTAGGCAGCCCGCGCTTGCTTTCGGGCAAAAAGCGGCCCTGGCCGTTGAGCATTTTTACGCCCAGGCCTCCGCACGCGGGGTGCTGGTCGAGGAAGTCGCAGCAGCGCCGGAAGGCATCTTCCTCCACCAGCGTATCGGGGTTGAGCAGCAGCTGGTACTGGCCGGTGGCTTGACGCAGCGCCTGGTTATTGGCCTTCGAAAAGCCAGGGTTATCCTTGTTTTCCAAGAGAATAACCTCTGGAAACCGTGCCCGCACCATGGCCACCGAGTTGTCGGCCGAGCTATTATCAACTACAAAAATCTCGGCGGGCTGCCCCAGCGTCTCCACCGCTTTGCGCACCGACAGCAGCGCCTGCTCCAGAAAGTAGCAAACGTTATAGCTAACAATGACGACGGAGAGCTTCACCACGGGAGAGCGAAGTTATAAGGTCGGCTGTTATTGCGAGCGCCACATTCTGCGTATCAAGCAGAGATGGAGCGCTCGCAAGGACAAGTCGAAGAAAAAAGCTTACCGCAGCTGGCGCTGGCGCTCCACAATGCTGCGGCCCAGCGTTATCTCGTCGGCATATTCTAGCTCGCCGCCCATCGGAATACCGCGAGCAATAGTGCTGATATTCAGCTGCTCAAAATCGCGCAGGCGGCGCGAGAGGTAGAAGGCCGTCGTGTCGCCCTCCATGGTGGGCGAGATGGCCAGGATGATTTCACGAATCTCCGAATCTTCGGCGCCGGCGCGCGTCACCAGCGAGTCGACCTGCAAATCGGCCGGCCCTACCCCCTCAATGGGCGAGATAACGCCACCGAGCACGTGGTACACGCCCTGGTACTGGCCCGTGTTTTCGATGGCGATAACGTCGCGCACGTCGGCTACCACGCACACCGTACTGTGGTCGCGCAACTGGTTGGCGCAGATAAAGCACTCCTCGCTGTCCGAGATGGAGTGGCAGGTGCGGCAATACGTGATGTCGAAGCGCATTTTGGCTAGCGCTTCGGCCAGGTTGGCGGTAGTGTCAGTTTCGGCCTTGAGCAGGTGCAGGGCCAAGCGCAGCGCCGTTTTCTTGCCAATGCCAGGTAGGCGCGACAGCTCAACTACAGCGTTTTCAATCAGTTTCGAAGGAAAATCCATATCAGGGGTCAAGGTGCCGTTTGCGGCACATAGGGGCACTTTTTAAAGTGAAGTAGTAACGAGGTAGTAACGTGTTATCTTTGTTTCTGAGGCTGTTACTATCTGCTATTAATACAAATGGCGGGACTCTTCATTACTACCTGCGTGGGGTAGGTGACGACACGGCAAAGAAAACGGTGGTCATCCGCTTCCGACATAACGGCAACTTCGAGCGCGTTACCGAGGCAAAGGTCGCCAAAAAAGACTTCGACGCGGACGCCGGCTTGGTGAAGGTGAAAGTGGATGGGGCGGCTGAATTGAACAAGAAAATCGACTTTGTACGTTCCCGCTTTTTGGAGGTATTGAGTTGGATACAGAAGGATAAGTTGGAGCTTAACCTGGATACATTCAAAGCCAAGTATCTCGAACTGGAAAAGCACCTGGGCGTGTGTGAAAAGGACTCGCACAAGCGGAAGGTGCAGCTTAGTTATAACGCGATTGCTGATGACCTCCGTCTGAAAATTGCCCGCCTCGAAGGGGAACTGGACGAGGCAAGACGCAAGCTCAACGACATCTTCTACCCCACTGGCGAACGGGAGGCGCGCATACTTTCCAACGTCTTTGAAGCCTTCCTAGCGACTAAACGAGGCAAAGCCTTGTCCCCGGCAACCAAGAAGAACTACCGGGTCACCAAGCGTCTGATGGAGCGGGAGTCTCCTGGTATTATGGTCCAGGAACTGACCCAACAACACCTGGATGACTTGGGAGAACGCTACCTGGGTACCGACAACCGTAACTCCAGCCTTGGGGAGCACTACATCCGACTCAAAGCAGTGATACGATACTTCGCTGATGAGATAGACCCGACGCTGGACGTCCGGTACTTGAAAAAGGTCAAGGCGGAGCCTTCAATCAACGATAAGCCAGTCATTTTTTTGCGTCCTTACGAGTTGGATGCGTTGTTCCATGCTGAGCTACCAAAAGCTCGTCAGCGATACATCAGAGACCTGTTTTTGCTCAGTTGCTATACTGGTTTGCGACACGTAGACCTTCACTTTGACGAGGATAACATCACCATGGACGAATACATCGAAGTGTTCGCCCAGAAAACCAAGCATAAATTCTCGGTACCCTACCTGTCCCGCGCCAAGGAGGTGATGCAACGCTTGAAATCCAGCGACTATGTGTATAAACCCCAACTCGTAGGCAACTATACTTCGGAAGTAAAGGAAATCTGTTCCCTACTTCCCATTTTCGCGGGGTTGAAGTCGGTGTCGCTGGTGCCAGGGTCGGCAAAGAAGGAGCGTTGGCAAATGATTACCTCGAAGGTCGGGCGCAAGACCTTTATCAACATCTGTATGTTGACAGGGGTGACGTCAGACACCGTAGCCGACTGGGTTGGTCATAAGGACCCCACTATGATTCACCAGCACTACAAGGACCACAAAGCAATGTCCGAGCAGGAGCGCAAGAAGCTGGAAGATTCTTTCAAAGGCATAACAAGCTCAGATCCTCAACCGTAGGTATAATATGACTGTCCTTCAATCACCTGCGCCAGGGTCGGTGAGCATTCGTTTCAGCTTTCCCATGGACTCATCAAGGTAGTACCCGTGCTCCCCATGGCTACCCCCGCCGCACTGGTCGGCCCATACGCATCGTCCATTTTGAGTCGAGGCTTTTACCGTATAAAAATTATATGGGCACTTGCCAGTTTGCAGAGGGGTGCGCCCGGTGGTAGAGGGTCTACTGCCAGAGCGGACCGTCGTACTCATTGGTAATCTTGTGGCTCACCGGTGACGGGTCTTTCTTCTCTACCAACTCTTGCCAGTAGTCGTCGTAGTCCACCATCGGCGGCACCGGGCGATGAGGGCAGGTGGCGCATAAAATATAATTGCGGGTCGGGAGGGGGGCAAGGCAGCAGCGGGTCTGGGGCATCTGGGTGGGGCTTTAGTCTAATCGGGGTGGGTCTTGATGGAAAAAAGTGCCTCTCCGCACTGGAATCGAGGAAAATGTCAAAAAATATACGCATAGTGATAAGTGATAAGTAGAGCATTCAGCTAGCTTCTGCTGCATTAACCACTCTATCTCTACCCTATTTCCCCTATTCGAGTCCCCGGTCGAAGTCTGGTCCTTAAAGCTTGCCCCTAGACCCGCCCGACCGCAGGCCGTGCGGAGGTCGGTGAGCGGGGCGACTGGGGGCTGGTCCCTTATCCCGCCAAAAAACGAAGTACTAACGGGTAGGCAGCTCAAGGCGGTCCAGGTGCGCTTAAAATAAAGATAAGAAAGAGGGTGACTATTTTAAACTAAGTGGGAAAGTGGGAAATAAGAGGCAGTTAGAGCTTATAGTATTTACTATATACTCTTAAACAAACCACTTATATGTCCACCCCCATTCAATTCTTCTACCAAGGTCAAGAATACACTACTCGTCACGAGCTGGTACAGAAGTATCCTGAGCTAAGCCATAACCGGCTCCAACGCATCTTGGAAAACCCCGACCTGACTTACGTCCGGTACAAGCACCAGTTCTATTTTCCGAAGGCCGCTATCGAGCAGGTCATTGAGAGCTTGCTAAAAAAAGAATTATTCACTTAATGTCTACGCGCAAATGTTATTTCCTACCCCCGAATCTATCTATCAATACGCTCAACACGGTGCTGACGGGCGTCAGTGGCAGTTCGCTGCTCACACATAAGGCTTGCCTACTCTACACACTACTCTGCCAGGACCTTATCCGCCTACGC
The DNA here is from genome assembly GCA_937871705.1 of uncultured Hymenobacter sp. Lineage (GTDB taxonomy): Bacteria > Bacteroidota > Bacteroidia > Cytophagales > Hymenobacteraceae > Hymenobacter. Next base: position 7,125 of record CALMOO010000774.1, on the reverse strand, counting down.
CGTCAAGGAAACGAGGACGGGTACACGCAAATCCACCGGGACGACCTGTTCACCCTGTTCAATAATAAGTATCGCCAAGTGCTGGACCTGCTCTTAGCCAACGACTTGCTCCAAGTATACGAGGTCGATGAATTGACCGGGCAGATGTGGCAAAAAGGCGTGTACAGCAAGACGGAAGGCGTTGCCCGTTCCTACCGTATCCCCAGCCCCCTGCGCGCTCCCGACAAGCTCTTCGTGCGCGCCCCCATTACCGCCAGCAAAGTAATTATGAACACGATAGACCGTCTCAACAACGTGACCCAGGCCCCGACCGTGCTCGCCGACTTCTACCGCCATGCCGTGAAGCAAAATATTCAGAAACTGGTGCTGCTCGATGACGCTACGACTCGTAATCTTATCAAGGTCCGCTTCGAGCGCTTAGGGCTGATGTATAGCGAGCACGTCGTTGATGCCATTATCACCAAGTTCAACGAATCCGCCGTGCTGAAGGAGACGATTTGCGAGTTTGCTGGTCGCCTCCACCCCAACAAGCTGCGGGAGCCGAAAGCCATGCGGAGCCGGATGCGCTTCGAGGATTGCTTGGACCAGCCGCTGGTTGAAATCGACCTGGTAAGCTCGCAGCCCTGGTTCTTATCCATCGTCAGTCCCAGCCTTATCAAGAAGTTTGCACCTGAATGCGCGGATGCCATCCCTTTTTTCAAGCAAGTCGAGCACATGGATGACGTGGTGCTCTTCAAGCAAAAATGCGGGAGTGCGGAGCCAGGTCAGGGTATTTACGACTTCCTGGCGCAAATCTGGAATACGAAGTATAACGATAGTTTTACCAGGGACCAGGCAAAAGCCATCTGCTACCGCGCATTTTTCAGCGACTATGCCAAGAAGGAGTCGTCCTCCATCGAACAACGGGCGCAAGTCGTAGACTACTACCAGCAGCGCTTAGCGAGCGCGCAGCGTAAGCATTCAGCCAACGCGGCACTTGGTACCAAAGAGGAGCAGAAAGTGGCTGTAGCCGCGCTGAAACGAGCTGAATCCAGGCTCAAGAAGGCGGGGAGTAAGCTCTTCACACAGAAGTGCTACGAGCTGTTTAAGGAGGAGTTCCCTGGTATGCACCAGCTCTTCACCAACATCAAGGAGCTCAAGTGGGACTTCCCTCGTGGGCAGAAGCTGGGGGTGAAAGTGAAGTATTATGCCAACAATGCTTTACTGGCACAGCGCATAGAAGCTCAAATCGTATTTGGGGTCGTGGTGAAGGCGTTGCTAGAAGCTGGGGTGAGCTACTGCTTTACGATTCACGACGCATTCGTAGTGCGCCAGCGCGACGAGGTGCGGGCACGCAAGGTTATCAAGCAGGCATTCGCCTCCATCGGGCTTAAGCCTAATCTGAAATAAGATTTATAGAGAAAATTAGTATGTTGCCCTTGGTGCATTAACAACAAAGATTCCTTTGACCTAACCCACAAGATATTTTTATCAATGAAAATTTCCCCCAAATTCTCTGCTTCTTCCCAGTTAATAATTGAGTTTGAAGCGTGGCTTGCAATAATGCGCGCTACTCTTGCTCATTGCCGGGTCGAAATCGAGGTGTATGAAAATCCCTTTGAATTCGACACCTACCTGTACGATGAAAATGATGCTATTAGTATGACGACTGATTTCCCAACTGAATTCATAACCTACTGTCTGGATGAGTTCGCCACAACTCAGATAGACGATGTGCGGACTTTACATCTGCCCACGGGAGAGTTAACCAGCATTTACGAGGCGTATATTCTAAAGCGAAAGTTGCGCGCTTTAATAGCATGAGCCATCCATTAGAGTGAATATGATGTCGTAAATTATCCGTGATAAGATATACTACCCTCAGCTAGTTATCATTTTGCTTGAAAAGTCACTGAGGTAATTGCTCCTTGAGCGAGCAGTGTAAACACCCCGAAGTATCAAAGTCTGCTGTTGGTGCCCCTGGATACCTACCACCGACCTGCACGAAGAGTGTGCTGCACGTAATCAGGTCCTCTGCCTCATAGGCAGGTAAATGGTCGGAATGGGTGAAGGTGCCCGTGGCTAGTAGTCAGTTCCAGTGCGAAAACCCGAAACCCTTTCATCGCCAAGTCGGCAGTTTTCAACGCAGTATAGGATAACTTTCTTTATGTGGGCGGCGGGTCTGTCAGCCCGAACGGGCTATAAATCTCTGCGGGGCCTTCTCGCCTCGCCGTACGTGCGCAGCATAGTGAGCCAGCACTCGACTGCTTGGTAGTGCGCAGCCCGTGTGCCACCACCTCCTAGGGTAAGTGGCGGGTTGTCTGAGCCAACCGACGTTGCACGCTTACCACCGCCTGATCGAGGTCGGTGCCGAGCGGAAAGTAGACGCACGTGACCAGGGTACTATCCGTGCAGACCGCCGAACGGAGATAGCGAACGTTTTCCACTCCTTGCAGGGCTTCCCTCAGCACCGGAGCCACGGAGTCCTGCAGCAATTGCGTACTGGCCCCTGGATACGTGGCCGTTACCTTGACGGCTAGCAGAACTGCAAGGAATGGTGATAGCCGCCCAGCCGCCCTTACTGTTCAGCAGCAGGCAGCTGCCGCTGAGCAGCAAGGACCAACTTCTGAACGGCTTCTTCTCTAAATGGTTTCATTAGCTTCTCCCATAGTCGGCCGGCATCCGCAGCTAGGCCCTGCCGGGCAGCTATCGCGTCGTTTAAAAGCCTGGTTGCAAAAGCGTCGATAATCGGTCGGGAGTGCGCAGCACCTGGGTCAGCGCCGGGAGAGGCGGGCTGTGTATTGAGACCACAAAGGTCTGGCTGGCCCCAGTGCGGCCGAAAACAGAATTCAAACCAATGACTCCACTTTTCAAACTATTGCTACTGCCAGAGACGACCATCTGGACACTGTCCTCTGTAGCTTGGCACACTTGTACCTGGTCTGGGATACCGATGCCCGTAGCCACGGTACTTGCCGTCCGGTAAAATACCTACAGTCAAAAGCTTTCAACCAAGAAGAATAAGGTCTTGAATAGTTACCACCAGCGGCGAACCGCCCCGGCTAGAACCCCTTAAACCAGCTTATCGGGCGTAATGGGCAGCTCGCGCACCCGCTTCCCAGTGGCGTTGAACACGGCGATTGCGATGGCGGGGACCACCCCGATGGTGGAAATTTCCCCAATACCCTTCGTGCCCAACGCGTTCACGTGGTAATCAGGCTTGTTCACGAACGCTACTTCGATGGCCGGCGCGTCGGCATGCACGGGCAGCATTACCCTTTATTTTTCGCATTAACACTCCCAAAATCGCCTTTTTCACGCGCGGCAGCCGGGGCATCGGCAAGACCAGTGCCGATGCCCCAGTGCTGAACAGCCATCGTGGTCGTCCATACGGCGACCAAGGCCACGGCATTGTTAGCTGCTGTGATGCGGAAGGCCGGCAACGAGCGGTGGTTTAAAACTGCGCTAATTATTCTCCGAGCGACTGGAGAGCCTTGCCGGATAAAACTTCCACACGCTGCCGAACAGTACTTATTTTAATCTTTAAATTACAGTGCCAACAGACGGTAGATAAAATTCTGTTGCCCGTCGGCACTGCAACTCCACCGGGTTTAAGATGGGTTGCAAAACCGTAGCAGGGTTCACAACCAGCGGCAGTTGGGTGCAGGTTAATACGATGGCTTCGACGTGTTGGTAAGCGGCGTAAAATACCCGGACAATTATCCAATTACCCGCCGAAGAATGGGACTTTTTGGCGCTTCACCTAGAGTGCCAGACCCTCGCCAAAAATGAGCTGCGGCTGCCCGCCGGGCGGGTGAGCCGGCAACTGGCGTTTGTCGAAACGGGCGTACTGCGCTAGTTCCTACGCACCGATGAGCGGGAGATTACCAATGCCTTTTTCCCGGCGGGTTCGCTGGCGGGTGCTCTCACCAGCTTCCTCACCCAGGCCCCCTCGGGCTGGGCCGTGCAGGCGCTGACGCCATGTCGGCTGGTGAGCATTTCTTACGACGTGCTCCAGGGACTCTACGCGCGCCACGCCTGCTGGCTGCACTGGGGACGGTGGGTGGTGGAAGCCCAGTTTCTCTACAAGTGTCGGCGCGAAACGGCCTTTCTGCGGGCCTCGGCGGCCGAGCGCTACGCTGCCCTGCACCAGGATTACCCGGCCCTGGAGCAGCAGGTGGCCCAGTACCACATTGCGTCTTACCTAGGCGTCACTCCCGAAACGCTGAGCCGATTGCGGGCGGCCGCGCCAGGGCCGGCGGCAGTACGTTCTTGATGTACATCAAGGCGGCGTAGGAGACGAGCGGAGGACCTTTGGGGCGTTCCACCGATTCACCCTATACCCTTGTCGCATGCCCTTTTTGAACCTTAAAATCAGCGCCTTGCCTTCGCCTGCCCGCACGGCGCAGCTCACGGCGGTACTCCTCGACCTCACAGTGCGGGTCTTGCGTAAGCAGCCCGCCGTTGTAGCCCTAGTCTTGGACTACGTAGACCCTGCGCATTGGGTAGTTGGCGGCAAAACCTTGGCGGAACAGGACTTGAACAGCTTTTTTCTCGACATCCGGATTACGGACGGCATCAACACCAAAGACGAGAAGGC
>CALMOO010000774.1:0-2536 GCA_937871705.1 uncultured Hymenobacter sp. | reverse complement strand
CGAGAAGGCGGCGTACCAGCAGCAAGTATTCGCTCAACTGGACGAGTTGCTGGGGCCGCTGCACCCGGTCAGCTACGTGCACGTGCACGACGTGCAGGCGGACGCCTACGGCTATGGGGGCCTGACTCAGGAGTTTCGCTACGTGCAGGGCAAGCTCCCGCCGCTGGCAGCAGCAGCATCAGTGACTCGCTAGCCACGGTTTTGGCTTGGTTAAAAATGAGTAAGACTGTTTTCAGCGGGCTGCTGGCCAGCCTCCTGCTCGGCTTATCCATAGTCGGGTGGGCCCAGCCGACCGCCCAACCCCCGTATGATGCCCGGGCATTGTTTGCCCCCGCCTCCTTCGGCCCAGCGCTCGCAACCCGCACTGCCGGGGGCGCGCCGGGCGCCACGTATTGGCAAAACGCGGCCGATTACCGCATCGTCGCTTCGCTCGACGAGCACACGGCCCGCCTAACGGCCACCGCCACCATTACCTACACCAATAACAGCCCCGACGCGCTGCCGTTCGTGTGGCTCCAACTAGACCAGAACCTGTTTCGGGCCGACTCGCGCGGGGCGGCTACCTCGCTCGTTACGGCGAGCTGCCTTAGCCGCAGTACGCGCAACTTTCAGGGGGGCGACAGCCTGCAAGCGGTTCGCATCACGCTACACGGCAAGCACTCAGCAGCTGAGTACGTGGTCAGTGATACCCGCATGCAGATTCGGCTGCCGGAGCCTCTGCGGCCTCACGGTGACCGCCTCACCATCCGCATCGCCTATTCTTTTGCCATTCCCACGCCGGCAAACGGGGCCCGGCGCCTGGGTCATAATCCCACTCAAAACGGCGAAATCTTCCAACTCGGGCAGTGGTACCCGCGCATGGCCGTGTACGACGACGTAATGGGTTGGAACACGCTACCCTATATGTCAGCCGAGTTTTACCTGGAGTACGGTAACTTCGACTACGCCCTCAACGTGCCGGCCAACTACTTGGTGGGCGGCTCGGGCGAGCTGGTCAACCCCGCCGAGGTGCTCACAGCCACGCAGCGCGCCCGCCTGACCCAAGCCGCTGGGTCGGACAAAACAGTACTGGTGCGGAGCCCGGCCGAGGTGACCCAAGCCAACTCGCGGCCCGTGGGCAAGCAGGGCCGCCTGACTTGGCATTTCCGCTGCTGGCACGCTCGCGACGTGGCGTGGGCCGCCTCGGCCGCCTTTGTGTGGGATGTCGCTCGGGTGAATTTGCCGAGCGGCCGGCGCGCGTTGGCGATGTCGCTCTACCCAGTGGAAGCCGCCCAGGATACGGCTTGGAACCGGACCACGGAATACGCCAAGAGCAGTCTCGAATCCAATTCCCGGCAGTGGGCCAACTATCCCTACCCCGTGTTTACCAACGTGGCCGGTAGTGTGGGCGCAGTAGAGTACCCCGGCGTAGGCTTTTCCAGCGCCCGCTTTGCGCGCGCGGAGCTTTGGACCTGGGTAAATCACAACGCGGGGCACACCCTTTTCCCCATCCTGGTGGGTTCTAACGAGCGGCAACATTCGTGGCTGGACGAGGGCTTCGACCATTTTGTCAACCGGCTCGCGACCCGGGCATTTCACGACGGCGAGTACCAGGCCCTCAACGACACGACCCGCTTGGTGCAGATGGTGGTAGAATGGCTGCGCAACCCGGACTTTCCGCCGCCCGCCACGGTGACCGACGACGTAGCCCCGAGTTGGGCGTATGCCTCCCGCGTCAAAACCGCCTACGGCTTGCTGTTGCTGCGCCAGGAAATCCTCGACCCTAAACGCTTCGACGACGCCCTGCGCACGTACATCCGGCGCTGGTCTTACAAGCACCCAACCCCTGCCGACTTCTTCCGCACCATGAATGAGGTGGCTGGGGAAGACCTGAGCTGGTTCTGGCACGAGTGGTTCTACGAGAACTGGCTGCTCGACCAGGCCGTGACCAGCGTCAGCTACGTCAACCAGGACCCGGCGCAGGGGGCCCTCATTACCCTAGTCAACCAGGGCCAAGCCGCGCTGCCCGTGACGGCCGAGGTGACCGAAAGTAGCGGGAGTGTCCGCCGCGTGCGCCTACCCGTGGAAATCTGGCAGCGCGGAGGTATCTGGACGTTTCGCTACTCCTCCACTACGCCGCTGAAATCAGTGCAGCTCGACCCGGCCCACCGGCTGCCCGATGTAGACCGCCGCAATAACACCTGGCAAGCCCTCTGATTACCCTAACAATAAGCGCAACACTACCCCGTGTTAAAATCCTGGTTATTTTGGTTAATCTGTTTGCTCAACGGACCGCTGGCCGCCGAGCAAGCCATCCCGTACGGCAATAACCCCGCCGCTGGTCGGTACGCAGCCGTGCGGGGCATCCGGCTATACTACGAACGGTACGGCGCGGGGCCGCCCCTGCTGCTGCTACACGGCAACAATCGCAGTATCAAATCATTCGAAAAAACCATTCCCTACTTTGCCCAGCATTACCAAGTTATTGCCCTGGATAGCCGGGCCCAGGGCAAGTCGGTCGACCACGTCGATTCACTGAGCTTCGAGATGATGGCCG
>CALMOO010000773.1:883-2245 GCA_937871705.1 uncultured Hymenobacter sp. | reverse complement strand
ACTTTGCTCTCTACCCACCCCAACTCGGCCGACCGCAACCAGCGCGTAAAAGGTCTCGCCGCCCAAGCCAAGCAGAGCCAGGGCAACCGCACCCTGACCATAAACCGCGACAGCTACCTGCGCTCCATCGACGGCCTGCCCTTTGGCGATGACCCGCGCCAGGGCTTCGTCGAAAACAGCGTGTTCTACCTGCCCGAGCAGAAGCTGCGCCTCCCCGTGCCCGCGGGCTGGAAAACCCAGAACAGCCCCGAGCAATTTCAAATGTCCGAGCCTAGTGGCAAGGCGCTGGTTGCCTTCACCTCGGCCGGCGCCGGCACGCTCGATGCCGCTGCCCAAAACCTGGCTAAACAGCTGGGCTTGACTTCGCCCAGCACCCAGCCCACCACGCTCAACGGCTTCACGGCTGCGACGGTGGAGGGCGACCAAACCGCCACCGGCCAGCAAAGCGCGCCCGCGCACGTGCGGGCCTACCTCATCCACGATGGCAACAGCAACTACGCGGTTATTGGGCTGGCTACGGCGGCCACGTTTGGCACCTACGCGCCGCAGTTTGCCAGCGTAGCGCAGGGCGTCCAGCGCCTCACTGATGCCACTATGCTGAATCGCCAGCCCGAGCACATCCGCATCAAAACCGCCGCCAGCGCCACCACGCTGGCCACTGCCCTCGCCGCCAGTGGCGTGCCGGCCAAGCGCTACGAGGAAGTAGCCATCCTCAACGGCATGCAAACCACCGACCGCCTCAGCAAAGGCCAGCTCTATAAGATAATCGGCAAATAGACCGCAGATTTAACGGATTCAACGGATTTCGCGGATACGCCCCTGCGGGGCTGACAAGCTATAAATAAAAAGGCTGCCTACTGAAGGCAGCCTTTTTGTTAGGTGAATCAGTTTAGTCAGCCCCGCAGGGGCGTATCCGCGAAATCCGTTGAATCCGTTAAATCTGCGATTTAGACGTTGAAGCGGAAGTGCATAATGTCGCCATCCTGCACCACATAGTCTTTGCCTTCCACAGCCATCTTTCCGGCTTCCTTGATTTTTACTTCGGTCTTATACTCTTGGTAATCAGCAAGCTTTATTACCTCGGCGCGAATAAAGCCTTTCTCAAAATCGGAGTGAATGACGCCGGCCGCAGCGGGCGCTTTGTCGCCGCGGTGCACCGTCCAGGCGCGTACTTCCTGCACGCCGGCCGTGAAGTAGGTAATCAGGTTTAGTAGTTCGTAACTGGCCCGAATGAGCTTGTTCAGGCCCGACTCGGTGAGGCCGTACTCACCCAGGAACATTGCCTTTTCCTCCGGGTCGTCCATTTCGGCAATCTGCGACTCGATGGCGGCCGACACGAGCACTACTTGGGCGTTTTCGCTT
>CALMOO010000773.1:0-873 GCA_937871705.1 uncultured Hymenobacter sp. | reverse complement strand
CTCGCGCAGGGCGGCCACATGCTGGTTGCCATTGGTGGCAATGGCGGCCTCGTCCACGTTGGCCACGTAGATAACGGGCTTGATGGTGAGCAGCTGCAAATCGGCCACGGCCTCCAATTCCTCGGGGGTAGCGTCGATAGCGCGGGCGTTCTGGCCGGCTTCGAGCGCCGTTTTGAAGCGCTGCAGGGCTACTACTTCTTTCTTGGCGGCGGCATCGCCGGCCTTGGCGCTGCGCTCTGACTTGGCCAGCTTTTTATCGATGCTCTCCAAATCTTTGATTTGCAGCTCGGTATCGATAACATCCTTATCAAATACCGGGTCGACGCCACCCGCCACGTGCACGATGTTGGGGTCGTCGAAGCAGCGCACCACGTGGATAATGGCGTCTACTTCGCGAATGTTGGCCAGGAATTTATTGCCCAGGCCCTCGCCCTTGCTGGCACCTTTCACCAAGCCGGCGATGTCCACAAACTCAATGATGGTGGGCAGCACGCGCTTCGGGTTCACGAGGCCTTCCAGAATCTGGAGGCGCTCATCGGGCACGGTTATCACGCCCACATTGGGCTCGATGGTGCAGAAAGGATAATTGGCCGACTCGGCCTTGGCGTTAGATAAAGCGTTGAACAGCGTGGATTTGCCAACGTTCGGCAAGCCGACAATACCGCAGCGGAGACCCATTATTTTGGAATTATGATTTAAAAAATATGAATTATGAGTTGCGCACAATCCTGAGGCAAAGGTACGGCGGGGCTGGGCGGCATTGGGCGAGTGTGAGGGGGTAGGCGCACAAAAACGCGCCGCTGCTCTTTCGAGCAGCGGCGCGTTCTGATAACCAGCTAATTACTTGCCAGTGCCTAGTAGGTGCTATCGCCC
>CALMOO010000772.1:4725-11380 GCA_937871705.1 uncultured Hymenobacter sp. | reverse complement strand
CCATTATCTTGTGCACGCTGGCCACCATCATTGCCTCGCAGGCGCTCATTTCGGGCACCTTCACCGTCGTCATTGAAGCCCTGCGGCTCAATTTCTGGCCCAAGGTGCGGGTGGCCTACCCCAGCGACCTGCGTGGCCAGGCATACGTGCCGAGCCTGAACTGGCTGCTTGGCATCTGCTGCGTGGGCGTGGTCTTGCACTTTCGCGAGTCGAGCCGGATGGAGGCGGCGTTTGGGCTGGCCGTGACCCTGACGATGCTCATGACGACCGTGCTTTTGGCTTATTACCTGCGCCTGCGCCGGGTTAGCCTGGTCTGGATAGCGCTGCTCGTGCTGGTATATTTTACCGTCGAGGGCGCTTTTTTAGTGGCCAATTTGCGCAAGTTTACGCAAGGTGGCTACATCACGGTGGTGCTGGGCGCGCTGGTGTTGCTCGTGATGGTGAGCTGGATTCAGGGCCGGCGCCTGCGTCAGAATTTGGTCAAGTACGTGCCCCTGGCCGACTGGATGCCGCTGTTAATCAAGCTGAGTACGGACAAATCGGTACCCAAATTTGCCACTCATTTAGTGTACCTGACCGACTCGGAAGACCCAAGCCAGGTGGAGTACAGTATCATTCACTCCATCTTTCATCATCGCCCCAAGCGAGCCGACATTTACTACCTGCTGCACGTTATCACTACCGACGAGCCGTATACCAAGTCTTACCAGGCCACCGTCCTGCTGCCCGAGGACCTGGTGCGGATAGAGTTTCGGCTGGGCTTTCGCGTTGACCATGCCATTAACTACATGTTTCGGCAGGTGGTAGAAGATTTGGTGAAGAACAAGGAAGTGGACATTACCTCGCGCTACGAGTCGCTGCGTGGGCAGGAAGTAGCCGGCGATTTCCAGTTTGTAATCCTTAACCGGACGCTGCCCTATGCGCAGGCGCTGAGTGGATGGCAACGCTTGGTGGCGCGCTTCTCGGGCTTGCTGCGGTGGCTGGGGTCTAGCCAGCAGGAAAGCTTTGGGCTTGATAACTCGTCGCTTACCCTCGAAAATGTGCCCCTGCTCACCCCAGAGCGGCCCGAGCTGCAGCTCACGCGGGAGTGAGCGTGATGGGTGCAGCAGCCCTACCCCATATAGCAGCGCCAACTACTTTAGGACCAAGTGAGAAGGCTAGTCAGCTGAGGGCCGGCCTGCCCGCCTGGGCGGACAGCGAGCGCTAAAAGCGTTTTTTAACCGCAGGAGCAAATAATTAAACAAAGAAATATATCGATTTGTTAAAGGTGCTCAGTAAGCTACCGTTTTGAGCTATTTAGTTAGCACTTCACCCTACTTAATGCGCGAAATTATGCCTAAAATCACGGTAAAAGACGGCACCGAAATCTACTACAAGGACTGGGGCACGGGCCAGCCGCTGGTCTTCCATCACGGCTGGCCGCTGTCGAGCGACGATTGGGATAGCCAACTGATGTTTTTCCTCAACAAGGGCTACCGGGTGATTGCGGCCGACCGCCGTGGGCACGGCCGCTCGTCGCAGGCCGCTACCGGCCACGACATGGACACCTACGCGGCCGACATTGTTGAGCTGGCCGACCACCTCGACCTAAAGAACGCCGTGCACATCGGCCACTCGACGGGTGGGGGGGTAGCCATTCATTACGCGGCCCGCGCCGCCCAAGGCCGCGTGGCCAAGGTGGTGCTCATCAGCGCCGTAACGCCCCTGATGCTGCAAGGCCCAACCAACCCCGACGGGGTGCCGGCGTCGATATTTGACGAAATACGGGAGGGCACGGCTACCAATCGCGCTCAGTTTTTTCAGGATTTTACCCTGCCCTTCTACGGCTACAACCGCGAAGGTGCCCAGATAAAGCAGGGCATCCGCGACAACTGGTGGCGGCAGGGCATGGCCGGTGGGGTCAACGCGCACTACTTCGGCATCGCCGCCTTCTCAGAATTTGATTTTACCGACGACCTGAAGAACCTGGACCTGCCGGTGCTGGTGCTGCACGGCGAGGACGACCAAATCGTGCCGTTCGCCGTTAGCGCGGCCAAGTCCATCAAGCTGCTCAAGCACGGCCAATTGATTTCTTACCCCGGCTTTCCCCACGGCATGCCCGCTACCGAAGCGGCTACCATCAATGCCGACCTGCTGACTTTTATCCAAGCCTAGCGAACTCGCCGGCCGAAAAACAAAAAGCTGCTCTGTTAAGTCAGGGCAGCTTTTTGTTTTTTAGTATGATGCGGCGTGGCAATGTGCGGAGGTTGGGGCTTGCTGGTCGTGGCCCGCTAATGCTCCTACCCCCTCTGCGCCAAGAGCCTGCGAGCAAGCCTCTCGGCTTAGCAGGGGGGTAGCACGTGAGCTTGAGGCCCAACTAAAACGTGCGCCAAGCGTAGCTGCTGGCCTCACCTCTTCTTTTTATGAAAGGCACCATTTTCCTTGCCCTGTTCCTGCTGCTGGGCGCGGCTGCGCCGGCTCGCAGTCAGTCTGCCGCGCCCAGGCCCGCGCCTACCCCCCTCGCCGACCCTAAGCAGTATGGCAAACCATTTGGGGGGGTGCCGGAAAGCCAGAACGCGACCATCTACCAGGTCAACATGCGGGGCTTCAGCCAAGCTGGCAACTTCAAAGGCGTGTTGGCGCGGCTCGATTCTATTAAAGCGCTGGGCGTGAATGTGGTGTACCTGATGCCCATTTACCCCATCGGCAAGGAACGGGCCGTCGACTCGCCGTTTGCGGTGCAGGACTACACGGCCGTGAACCCCGAGTTTGGCACCCTGGCCGACCTTCGCGCGCTGGTCGATGCCAGCCATGCCCGCGGCATGGCCGTGCTGCTCGACTGGGTGGGCAACCACACCAGCTGGGACCACCCCTGGATAAAGCAGCACCCCGACTGGTACGTGCACGACGCCAGCGGCGCCATCATTAACCCCATCCCTGCCTGGCGGGACATTGCCCAGCTCAACTTTGAGAACCCGCAGCTGCGGGCGGCCATGATTAGCGCCCTGCGCTACTGGGTATTTCAGGCCAACATCGACGGCTACCGCTTCGACTACGCCGACGGGCCGACGCAGGCGTTTTTTACGGAGGCACTGGCTAATCTCAAGTCCATTCGGAGCCATAAGCTGCTGCTGCTGGCCGAAGGCGACAAGAAGAAGTACTTTTTCCAGGTCGGCTTTCAGCTGGATTACGATTTCCCGTTCATCCAGGTAATGCGGCGCGACATTATGGGCCGGGGCAAGAGCGTGAAGCTGCTCGACTCGCTCACCACGGCCGAGTACCGCGGGGCCCCGCCCACGGCGCGCATGGTGCGCTACACCTCCAACCACGACATTAATAGCTCGGAAGGGCCGCCGCAGGAGATGTTTAAGGGCGAGCGCGGGGCCATGGCCACGTTTGTCGTGGCGGCTTACATGAAGGCCGTACCCATGATTTATAACGGCCAGGAGGTGGGCTACGCCCAGCGGGTGCCCTTTATGGGCCCGCGCAAGCCTATCGACTGGACGCCAAACCCGGCGCTGACGGCTGAATACAAGCGGCTTATCCGGCTGCGCAACGGCAGCGAAGCCCTGCGTAATGGCCAGCTGGCCAGCTACAGCACCGACGACGTGTGCGCGTTCACCAAAACCCTGGGCGGCGAGCAGGTGCTGGTGCTAGCCAACCTGCGCAACGCTGCCGTGGCCTACCAGCTGCCCGCGGCGCTGAGCGGCACAGCCTGGCAGAATGCAGTCGCCGGCCCTACCCCCTCCCTACGCGGCTCCTTCACCATGCAGCCTTACCAATACCTTATTTTGCGGAGCCAGTCCCGACCTTCGAGCCGGCAGTAGGGGAGAAGTGGCAGTAGCAAAACTTAGAGAAGCAACGCGTAGTTAATGAAAAATAACCTGTTTGTGCTGCTGCTAGTGGCACTAGGATTGCCGGCCGCCGCGCAGGCGACCGGCCCGCTATCGGCCAGCCTGGGCAACGTCAAGCTGACGTTTGCCCTCAATGCCGCCCGCCAGCCCACCTACGCCGTGGCCTACGGCAAGAAACCGGTAGTCAACGCCTCGCGGCTAGGCATTGCCTTTGAAGGAGGCGCTGGCTTCGACGGCCCGCTGGTGCTGACCGGCAGCGAAGTGAAGAACGTGGATGAAACCTGGGAGCCTGTCTGGGGTGAGGTCAAAAGTATTCGCAACCACTACCAGCAGCTCACGGTGCACCTGCGCCAGCCGGCGGCACCGGGCCGCCGCCTCGATGTGGTGTTTCGGGTGTTTGCCGATGGGGTAGGGTTTCGCTACGAGTTTCCGCGGCAGTTGGCGCTGGGCAACTTCGTGGTGAGCGACGAGCTGACCGAGTTTGCCCTGCCCGCCGACCACCAGGCCTTCTGGATACCCGGCGACTACGATACGAACGAGTATCTCTACACTAAGTCGCGGCTGAGCGCCGTCGATAACTCGCAGCAAGTCAAGTCGTCGAGTGATATTGCCGTGCGCGTCGCCCCCGATGCGCAGGCCGTGGCCACGCCGCTCATGCTCAAGGCCGACGATGGGCTGTACCTCAATATTCACGAAGCCGCGCAGGTCGACTACCCGGCCATGCAGCTGCACGTCGATGGAGCCAGCCACCGCCTCACGGCCCGCCTCGTGCCCAATGCGGTGGGTAGCAAAGCCTTTTTGCACGCCCCCAGCCGCACGCCCTGGCGCACGCTTATCGTCAGCGATAACGCCCCCGATATTCTGGCCTCGAAGCTGATTCTTAACCTCAATGAGCCCAGCAAAATCAAGGATACGAGTTGGATAAAGCCCATGAAATTTGTGGGCGTGTGGTGGGAGATGCAGATTGGGCGCACCGACTGGAAATACGCCGAGAGTGCTGACACGCTCGACGCGAAGGGCCAGCTCATTCCGACCGGCCGCCACGGCGCCAACACCGCCAACGTGAAGCGCTACATTGACTTTGCCGCCGCGCACCACATCGCGGGCGTACTGGTCGAGGGCTGGAACGTGGGCTGGGAAGACTGGTTTGGCAACTGGAAGGAGAACGTCTTTGACTTTGTGACGCCCTACCCCGACTTCAACGTGCAGCAAATCAGCGACTACGCTAAGAGCAAAGGCGTGCAGATGATAATGCACAACGAAACCTCGGGCTCGGCCACTAACTACGAGCAGCACCTCGATACGGCCTACCAGTTCATGAATAAATACGGCTACCCAGCCGTGAAAACCGGCTACGTGGGCCGCATCATTCCGCGGGGCGAGCACCACGACGGGCAGTGGATGAGCAACCACTTTGTGCGCGTGGCCGAGATGGCCGCCAAGCACCGCGTCGCGGTGGATATGCACGAGGCGGTGCGCCCCACCGGCCTCGCGCGCACCTATCCCAACTGGATGGCTAGCGAAGCCGGCCGCGGCAACGAGTACAACGCCTTCAGCATCGGCAACCCGCCCGAGCACGAAACGATTATGCCCTTCACCCGCCTCATGGGCGGGCCGATGGACTACACGCCCGGCATTTTTAAGCTGCAAGGCTACTCGGCCAACCCGGCGCGGCGGGTGCAAACCACCCTGGCCAAGCAGTTGGCCTTGTACGTGACGCTCTACTCGCCGCTGCAAATGGCGGCCGACCTGCCCGAAAACTACGCGCAGCACCTCGATGCGTTCCAGTTTATCCAGGATGTGCCCGTGGACTGGGATGATACCCGCATCTTGGCGGCCGAGCCCGGCGATTACATCACCACCGTGCGCAAAGCCAAGGGCAAAGACGAATGGTACCTGGGCAGCATCACCGACGAAAATGCCCGCCAGCAGCCCGTGAAGCTAAGTTTCCTACCCCCCGGCCGGCGCTACGAAGCCATCGTCTACGCCGATGCCCCCGACGCCGACTGGCAGAAAAACCCGGCCGCCTATCAGATTACCCGGCAGGTAGTCACCAGCAAGTCGGTGCTGCTGCTGAAGCTGGCGCCGGGCGGCGGCGCGGCTGTGAGCTTCAAGCCAGTGGCGGGCCGATAACCCGCCGGGCGGCCTCTTCGCTTAGCGCCGCGGCTGAGTTCCTGAGCAATTGCGAGGGCGTGCCTACTACGAAGCCGGGCACGCTTCTACCTCGGCCAGCGTGCGCAGCACGCGCTGGGCCACGGGTATGATGCGCTGGGCCTGGGCCGTCACGGCGGTCCAGTCTCGGCTAGGGAGCGCGCTGGCCCGCAGGTCTTCACTAGCGGCATGGATGGCAGTAGTCAGTTCATCAGACAACTGCGTGTTGGGCAGGTGCTTGTGCAACACCTCGCGGGCAGTTAGCCAGGTTAAGCGGGCAATCGCCCAGTCTTTGGGCTGGGTGCCCTCCGCGCGCTGAATGTACAGCAGCCCGACAGCTAGAATAAGGCGCTCATGCATAAGAAGATAAAGCTAAGCAAGTGACAAAAAATCTCGGCACGCGAGATGCTTCGCTGCGTTCAACACGACGGCTTTTTGCCTAGTGTTCGCGCCCGCGCTAGTGAAAAAGGGTCCTGAGCCGGCGAAGTAATCGGCTACGGGCAGTGGGGCCAGGTGCGCTAAGAGCGGCGCCGACCAGGTGCTACTGCAAACTGCTGCTCTGCCTGAGCAAAGTACCAACCGATTTGTTACCAGCGAGTTGCAGGCAAAGGTGGCAGGGTTTGACTGGTCCGCGCCGGGCGGGGGGGTAGGGCGTGCGCACGGTGCGGGCG
>CALMOO010000772.1:0-4715 GCA_937871705.1 uncultured Hymenobacter sp. | reverse complement strand
CGCCAGGCAGGAGTAGCTGCCGCTGCGAGTGCGGGCGGCCAGCCTTCGAAACAGGAGGGGCAGCCGCGGAGAAGCGGCTGGGGACTGAAAGCGTGTTTGCATAGGAAAGAAGGAGAGCGCAAGGACGGAGAAGCCGGGTACCGGTGCTTTGGCATTCAAGCCTGTAGGCTGTTTTGCCAAGTAGCCGTCGACCTTGCAAAGATGACGTCCTGTGCGCCTCCTGTCAATCACATAATGATGTGATTAATACAGAATTGATATAGAGCGATTTTGTCCCATCTTGGGCGGCCTCGGCGCGAATAATATGCTTCGCTACGGATACAGCTCCTCACTCAGCGCGAGCCGCGGAGTAGCGGCGCCAGACCGGCTGCTGCCACGCCGCGGCTACTCCTCAACTTGGGTTTCAACCCTAAAAACAGGCGGGGGGTAGGCGCCGACTACCTGGCTGCTGGCGGCCCCGAGCTGCTGGAGCAGGTAAGTGTAAAAAGTCGCCGTGTTTACGTGCTTGGCCACCCGCACCCAATGCCCGGAGCCGGGCTGCCGCAGGGTGCGGCCCGCACTGGCCCCGGCCGGGATGATGGCCAGCTCAAGGGTTTCCAGCTCGAATGCTTCCGGAATGGCCAAGTAGCTCGTGGCCAGTACATCCCACATAAAGTACGTGTACTCGTATGTAGGAATGGTAGCTACGGTCGTGGCCCAAAACTGGCCGGCCAAATGGCTGAGCGGGTAGTGCGCCTGAGCAGCCAGCTGCCGCAGAAATGCTAGCGTTACGGGCACCTGGTTCGTCACATCCAGCGGAATGAGCGTCAGGGGCAACTCATACGTGAGCAGCTGCTCGGCGGCCAGCGGGTCCCAGAACACGTTCCACTCGGCGCTGCCGTCCTGGTTGTAGGTGCGCACGTTGCCGGGCACGTCGAGGGCGCCGCCCATCCACACTACCTGCCCGATGCGGCTGGCTAGGCTGGGCTCGAGGGCCAGGGCTTGTACCAGCGTGCTGCACGGGCCCGTGAGTAGCACAACAACCGGCTGGCGGGCTGCCGCGAGCTGGGCCCGTAGCACGGCTGGGCTGGGTCGCGGGTCTACCTGGCCCGTGCCAGTAGGCAGGGTTATGAGGCTAGGAAAGGCATTGAGCATGCGTGGCTGGGCCCGCCAGGCACTCGGAAAAGCATTAATCCCGTAGTACTGCCCCACGCTTACGGGCACTTGCGGCTGGCCCAGCAGGTGCAGGAGCTTGCTCGTCGTTTCAAGAGCCGGCTCGGGGTAGCAGTCGCCGGGCGTAATCGAAACGCCCAGCAGCTCGACCTCGGGCATGGTGAGTAGCAGCAGCAAGGAAAGAAAGTCGTCGACGCCCCCATCGTGGTCGAAGAGCACCGGCAGCTTGGCAGGAAGATTAACCATAAGCAGGCGAGCGAAAGCAGCCCGTAAACTTACGGCCTACCCCCCGCCGCGCCGCTACTTGGCCTAGCGCGGCGCTTGGTGCAGGCTACCCCATCAGCGGCCCGTCATGTCCAGTACGTGGGTGTTCTTTTTAAGCGTGCGAAGCCCGATAAAAATTACGGTGCCTGCTACCAGCACAATTCGCCACAACGTGTCGACTGCTAAGAGCGGCGCAAACGCAAACTCCTGCGTGATTAGCAAGTGGCTGAGGCTGTTGAGTAGCACGAACGAAACAACGACCGCAAACAAGCCATTGTATTCGCGCTTGAGCACATTCTTGAACGAGAAGGCCAGGGGCGGCGGCATCCAGCCCGAAACCCGGGGTAGGAAAGCCGGCGTGCGGCGGGCCCACGCTTCGTAGCGCGCGCCATACTTGCGGCGTAAAAACTCTTCTTCGGCATACATAATGCGCTCGTAGTAAAGCCAGTATGCCAAGCTGCAAATAACAACAAACCACCAGATGCCGATAAACAAAAACAAGCCCAGCCACATCAGGAAGTTGCCCACGTAGAGCGGATGCCGCACCAGCGAGTACAGCCCCGTATCGTTAAGCTCCTCGGCTACCTGCTTATCAGTGTTGCGCCCCGATGTGCCCTCGGGTGTGTAGCCAATAGTGAAACCCCGGACAGCCAGCCCCAGCAGCGAAACCCCAAGGCAAAAAATGCCCCAGCCATCGTTGGTAATATGGTGATAGGCTTTGTGGCGATAGCAGCACATGACCACAATAGCAAACGCGTATAACGTGAGGGGTAGCCAGCTTCTTCGCCGAAACAGCCAGTTGCCGTCCCGCTCTAATTCTTCTCGTAATGGCATAGGATAGTTAGCAGACTTTTTTACTTTGTTTACGATTGCTAGAACACAGGCGTTTGCCCAGTAGCAGAGATAGTTAGGTGCCACTCGGCCCTATGAGCTGGCAGGGTACTGAGCGTCAAGCAGGTGCTGGCACCTGCCTGCTTTTAATAAAAAATGTGCGCATCAGCTTAAAAACCGCGCTAAGCTGGTAGGTGCTGCGAGCAAGGCCGCAGCGGTTTGCCTGCACCACCTGCGCTTCTCCCGCCTACCCCCTTTGTGCGGCAGCCTCACCACTGGGTGTTCGCTGGTAATCAGCTCGTTGAGTTGGCTGCCGAAATAGTGCTGCCTGAGCCAGCACCAGCAAGCAGCAAACAAAAAAGGCCGCCAGTGGAACTGGCGGCCTGGTAGCTCAGCGACATATAATAGTAGGTAATGGATAAGAGTCTTATCACCAGTAACTTATTCAGGCGTGTGTCTGAATAATCCGGTAGGCTGCTTAAACATAGCCTGGCAATCTAAACTCGATAGCTGACGGCTATCAAGCCAAACTAAAAAATTGCACTAATTAAACATAATTTTTAACTTGTCCTATTGCTGGCATTGTAAGCAGGCTCCCACCCAGTTCCTTGACTAATGCCATGTTAACCCATCATTTAAACCTGTTTTCCATTTATAATTCTATAATGGTAGCGCTGAACTACGCTGCAAATATAGGAGGCCTTGTTCTTATAATGCAAATTGATTTTGCACTTTTTATTTTCAGCGACAATCATTTTTTCTTAATCCAGCCGCGCCTGAGTAAATGGCTCCTTGGTACTACTAAGGCATACAGGTGTAATTGAGGAGCTTATTTTCTAAAGACAAGTAGTTATAATTGAAGGGTATATGGTATAAATACGCTTGTGCTAAAACTGGTAATATAGCTGGTTGCGAAAAGCTCGTTAAGGAAATCGTAGCCAAAATATTTCTCACAAATATTTTCTGGTATATACTCTGGCGTCCTATTTGGCAGCTGAGTCATAGTAGCATCGCAGAGTGCATTACAGCCCGCCAAGCTGAACAGCACTGCGGCTACGCCGGCTAATAGAAGCTGCGGAAAGCACAAGCGTAGCAACATGCGGAGGGTATTTGGGGTAAAACCGCTACCAAACCCAGGGTATGCTGGGCTTATCTTAAGAAGGCAGGAGTTTTTTTATATGCGTGTACTAGCTATGCTGGCCGGCGGATTGCTGGCGATTACCGGGCAGTTTGCCGCGGCTCAAACTGTAACTGGCCCGCGGGGCGAAGTCTTTGCGCGGCGCGTGGTAGCCCAGAAGCTCAGCGACCCCTGGGAGGTGACCTACGGGCCCGACAACTACCTCTGGCTCACCGAGGCGAAGGGCTACCGCGTGAGCCGCCTCAATCCGGCCACGGGCGAAAAAACGGTGCTGCTCGACTTAACTGCTCAGCGCGAGTTTCCACGCTACGACAAGGTGCCCGACCAGATTGACGGGGGTAAGCCCTGGCCCCAAGGCGGCCTGATGGGGATGGCCTTGCACCCGCAGCTGCTGCAAGGCAAGCCCTACGTGTACTTGGTGTACCTCTACCGCTTTGCGGGGGCGGCGCAGCCAGGCAAGGGCGGGCGGCCCAACTACGGCGGCAACTACTTTACTACTAAGCTGGTGCGTTACGAGTACCAGCCGCAGGCCCAAACCCTGACCAACCCCGTGACGCTCTGCGATACCATTCCGGGCAGCAGCGACCACAACGGCGGCCGGCTGGTTATTGCGCCGGTGGGGGGTAGGGACTACCTGTTTTATGGCATCGGCGACCTGGGCGCAGGGCAGTTTGACAACGCCGGGCGGCCCAACCACGCGCAGCAGCCCAGTCACTACGAGGGCAAAATCCTGCGCTTCAACCTGGAAGCTGATGCCGACGCAAACCCTGGCGATAAGTGGCTGCCCAACGACAATCCGTTTGCCAGCACGGCCCACCAAAGCGCGGTGTGGAGCTACGGCCACCGCAACCCGCAGGGCCTGGCCTACGCCGTGGTGGGCGGGGCCGGGCACTTGTATGAAACCGAGCACGGCCCGTTTTCTGATGATGAAGTGAATATTCTGGAGCGGGGCAAGAACTACGGCCACCCGCTGATAATTGGTTATAACGATGACAACTACAACGGCTTAGCGGCGGGCGTGTCGGAGCATACGTCCTTGCCGGGTGTCTGGCACACGGCCTACCCCCTCATTGGGAGCGAGCACGCCAATGCTGCCGCTATTGGCCCGGCTACCTACCGCGACCCTATCAAAACGCTCTACCCAAACTCAAATGCGTTTTTGAAGCCGCTTTTTGAGAAAGCCCGCGCCCACGACCCCAGCGCGCCCGAGTGGCCTTCGGAGGCGCCGAGCAGCCTGGCCGTGTACACGGCGGCTGGCATTCCGGGCTGGCAAAACTCGCTACTGATTCCGGCGCTCAAGCATGGCAAGCTTATCCGCCTGCAACTGAAC
>CALMOO010000771.1 GCA_937871705.1 uncultured Hymenobacter sp. | reverse complement strand
GGGGTAGGCGGAAGCGTTCCTGCACGTAGTCGGTCACGAGCACGTTCTTGCCCGGTATCATGCCCTTGATGGCCGATACTACCCCCACTTTGTGGCGCAACGCGTCGCGGCCCAGCTTGTCGAGCACCGGCTGCACGAAAGCGGCCGGCACGGCCAGCACCAGCCAGTCGGCCTCCGAGATGGCGTCGGTGAGGTCGGTAGTGGGGTAAACCAGGTTGCGGTCGAACTGCACGGCCGAGAGGTAGCGCGGGTTGTGGCCGGTGCGCAGCAGGTGCTGCACGTCGTCCTTGGCCCGCAGCCACCAATCAACGCGGGCACCGTTTTCGGAGAGGATTTTGGTGAGGGCAGTGGCCCAGGAGCCGCCGCCAAGCATGGCAATTTTTTCCATAGAGTAGGGACCGGCGTAGCGGGTCCGTCAGCAGGTCAGAGGGGAATTCGGGCCGCAAGCTAGGGCTTGGGGCTGCATCTTTGCCCTGAAACCTCACCTTGATACTTGTTACTTGTTAAATGATAATTGAAAACACCGCTGCTTTTATTCAGGAGAAATTTGCCACCGAAGGCTCCGGCCACGACTGGCCGCACATTCGGCGGGTGTGGCAGGTAGCGCGCGCGCTGGCCGCCCAGGAGCCGGGCACCGACCCCGAAGTAGTGGAGCTGGCTGCCCTGCTGCACGATATTGCCGACTGGAAATTCCACAACGGCGACTACGAAGCCGGCCCGCGCGCCGCGCGCGCCTGGCTGCTGAGCCAGCAAGTACCCGAAGCCACTATTGCCCGCGTTGAGCAGGTTATCCGTGAGGTGAGCTTCAAAGGCCT
Source organism: uncultured Hymenobacter sp. (assembly GCA_937871705.1). GTDB lineage: Bacteria > Bacteroidota > Bacteroidia > Cytophagales > Hymenobacteraceae > Hymenobacter. Next base: position 4,979 of record CALMOO010000771.1, on the reverse strand, counting down.
GGGCGTCGAAACGCCCGTGAGCAGCCCCGACGCCGCCGTAGTGCAGGATGCCGACCGCCTCGATGCCATCGGGGCCATTGGGGTGGGGAGGGCCTTTGCCTACGGTGGCCACAAGGGGCGCCCGCTGCACGACCCCGCTACCCCCCCCGTGTCGCACGAGTCGTTTGCGCAGTACCAGCAAAGCACGGCGCCTACCCTTAACCACTTCTACGAGAAGCTGCTGCACCTCAAGGACCGCCTGCACACGCCCGCCGCCCGCACGTTGGCTCAGGAGCGCCACCGCTTCATGGAAGCCTTCGTGGCGCAGTTTCTGCGCGAGTGGGACAGCGAGGATGTAGCCGGGCTGGGTGGGCAACGGCTTGCGTAATGCCGTCGGCATCATTTATCATGCGTCAAGTAGTAAAGGGTTGTGCAAAACTCCCCCCACTTCTTGAAGAGCCGCCCTGAACTGTTCCCGCAGTCAGGGCGGCTCATTTTTACGGTGTTGCCGCTGGCATGAGCGAAGGCAAAGGTGCGCGGGCAGTCTGGGCTGGCTTGTACCTTTGGGCCGATGATTAAAAGCGCTACTATCGCCGCGGCTCGCCGGCCTCTTTTTTATGCAATGCTGCTGGCCGTTCTCACGCTGGCCAGCTGCCGCACCTGCCCCATGGAGTCGTGCCACGTGCGCAAGGTGCACACGCACAACGGCGTGCGCTACCGCGGCCAACCGTTCTGGAAAATGCAAAACCCAGCCATCGGGGAGAAAATCAAGCTGAACTCGGAGGGCAACAATAAGCGCCAGCGCAGCGACCACAGCAAGTCGCTCAAATAAGCTGGGTTCTATGGCCTTTACCCCGAATAACGCTTTTTAACGGGGGTAGGGCAGCGGCAAGCCGCTGCGTCGGGGGGTAGGCGACACGGTTGGGAAAGTGGCGTAAACGCTAGGAAAAGCGGCTTTTTTGCCGTAACTTGCGCACGCAATATAAAAAGTTATGAAGTATGCGTTAAAAGTTATGAGTTGGGATAAGCGCCAAAAAATGGCTCTTTCTTCCCATGCTTATTTCTAGTAACTCACAACTCACAACTTTTAACTCATAACTCTTCTCAGATGGCCGAAGGCGAAAGAATTATCCCGATTAACATCGAAGACGAAATGCGCGGGGCTTACATCGATTACTCGATGTCGGTTATCATCTCCCGGGCTTTGCCCGACGTGCGCGACGGTCTCAAGCCCGTGCACCGGCGCGTGCTTTATGGCATGAGCGAGCTGGGCGTTTCGTATACCAAGAGTCATAAAAAATCAGCCCGTATCGTGGGCGAAGTGCTGGGTAAATACCACCCGCACGGCGACAGTAGCGTGTACGACACCATGGTGCGCATGGCCCAGGACTGGAGCCTGCGCTACCCCCTGGTGGACGGCCAGGGCAACTTTGGCTCCATCGACGGCGACTCGCCGGCCGCCATGCGCTACACCGAGGCCCGCCTTAAGCGCCTGTCGGACGAGCTACTCGGCGACCTCGATAAGGACACGGTAGACTTCCAGCCCAACTTCGACGACTCGCTCGAAGAGCCCAGCGTGCTGCCGGCCAAGTTCCCGAACTTGCTCGTAAACGGCACCAGCGGCATTGCCGTGGGCATGGCCACCAACATGGCCCCGCACAACCTGACGGAGGTAGTGAACGGCATTGTGGCGTACCTCGACAACGCCGACATCACCATCCCGGAGCTGATGCAGCACATTACGGCGCCCGACTTCCCGACGGGCGGCATGATTTACGGCTACGAGGGCGTGAAGCAGGCCTTCGAAACTGGCCGGGGCCGCATTGTGATGCGGGCTAAGACGCACTTTGAAACCCTGCCCAACGGTAAGGAGCAGATTATCGTGACCGAGATTCCCTACCAGGTGAATAAGGCTTCGATGATTGAAAAGACGGCCGCGCTCATTAACGACAAGAAAATCGAGGGCATTGCCGCCCTGCGCGACGAAAGCGACCGCGACGGCATGCGCGTGGTGTACGAGCTCAAGCGCGATGCCTTGAACTCGGTGGTGCTCAATAATTTGTTTAAGTACACGCAGCTGCAAAGCTCGTTTGGCGTCAATAACGTGTGCCTGGTCAAGGGCCGCCCCATGACCCTGAATCTGCGTCAGCTCATCGTGTACTTTGTCGAGCACCGCGAGGAGGTAATCGTGCGGCGCACCCGCTACGAGCTGGCCGAAGCCCAGAAGCGGGCCCACATCCTGGAAGGCTTGCTCATCGCCCTCGACCACCTGGATGAGGTGATTAAGCTTATCCGCGAGTCGCGCGACCCCGAAGTAGCCCGTACCGGCCTCATCGAGCGCTTCGCCCTGAGCGAGGTGCAGGCCCGCGCCATTCTGGACATGCGCCTGCAGCGCCTCACCGGCCTGGAGCGCGACAAACTGGTGGCCGAGTACGAGGACCTGATGCGCCTCATCGACCGCCTGAACACCATCCTGGCTTCCGAAACCGAGCAGCGCCTGCTTATTAAGAACGAGCTGCTCGATATCCGCGAGCGCTACGGCGACGCCCGGCGCACGACCATCAACCAGGTGGGCGGCGACTTCTCGATGGAAGACATGATTGCCGACGAGGCCATGGTCATCACCGTGAGCCGTGAAGGCTACATCAAGCGCACCAGCCTCGACGAGTACCGTACCCAGAATAGGGGGGGGGTAGGGGCCCGCGGCGCCGGCTCGAAGCAGGACGACTTTACCGAGCACCTCTTCGTAGCCACCACCCACGAGTACCTGCTCATCTTCACTGAGCAGGGCCGCATGTTCTGGCTGCGGGCCTACGAAGTGCCCGAAACTGCCAAAACCAGCAAGGGTACGCCGCTGCAGAACCTCATCGATAAGCCCAAGGAAGACGCCGTGCGGGCCGTGCTCAACGTGCGCAACCTGCGCTCGCCCGATTATCTGGAGAACACCTTCCTCATGTTCTGCACCGAGCAGGGCACGGTGAAGAAGACCCCGCTCGAAGCGTATTCGCGGCCGCGCGCGGCTGGCATCAACGCGATCACCATCAACGAGGGCGACCGCCTGCTCGACGTACAACTGCTGAGCGGCAACTCCGAAGTGGTGTTGGCTTTGCGCTCCGGCCGGGCCGTGCGCTTCTCCGAAACCAAGGTGCGCCCCATGGGCCGCACGGCGGCCGGCGTGCGCGGCATCACGCTAGGGGAGGAGCCCGGCGACCGGGTGGTGGGCATGGTCTGCATCGCCGACCCCAGCCAGGAGTTACTGGTGGTGAGCGAAAACGGCTACGGCAAGCGCTCGGCCCTCGACGAGTACCGCGTGACGAACCGGGGGGGTAAGGGCGTACGGGCCATGATGCTGACCGATAAAACCGGTAAGCTGGTAACCATTAAGGACGTCAATGACAGCGACGACCTGATGATAATCAACCGGTCGGGCCTCACCATCCGCCTGAGTCTGGGCGAGCTGCGCACCATTGGCCGGGCCACGCAGGGCGTGCGCCTGTTCAAGGTAGCGGCCAATGACGAGATTTCGTCGGTAGCCAAAGTAGCGGCCGTTGTGGAAGAAGCGCTCGAAACGCTGATTGCCGAAGCCGCCGAAAGCGAAGTGCAGGAAGTAAGCCTGACCGACGTGACTGAAATGGCCGGCGTCGATACTATCGTAGACGGCGCTGACGTGCTGGACGACGATACGACAACCGAAGAAGACTAAAGTAGCAGCGGCCACGCAGGTCGCTGAGTAGATAGGCGAGGGGCGACCAGCGGTGCGGGTCGCCCCTTTTTTAGGTAATTTTGGTGGTTTAGCATGATTTTCGCATGAACCAGTTGTACTGCCGGGGCTAAACCTCGCGTTTGAATATGCCGGCCGGGTGTAGATTTGCCTTGTCAACAATTTTCCTTTTCCCTCCCAATGAAAAAACCCTTTCTGACGCTAGCTATTTCCGCCACCCTCACGGCGGCCGTTGGCTTGGCCACTCCGGCCCTGGCCCAGAACTCGGCTGTGACCAACGCCATCCTCAGCCAGAAGTCGGGCCAGCTCGACAAAGCCCTGGCCAGCATTAACGAAGCCATTGTAAACGACAAGACCAAGGACAAGGCCAAAACCTGGTTTACGCGGGGTGAAATCTACAACCAGCTGCTTGACCCCGCCACGCAGGCTCTCTACGGCAAGTTCACCAAGGATATGCCCGCCGGCGAGCCGTTGCAAAAGGCTGTGGAGTCTTACAACAAGGCTTTGCAGCTGGATGGACCCACCGGCGAGTTTGGCAAGCAGGTGCCCGACCGCCTGAAAAATCTGTACGGGCAGGCCTTCAACGCCGGTGTAGCCGGCTACCAGGCTAAGGATTATGACAAGGCTTTGTCTGGCTTTAAGCTGGCCTCGCAGATTAATCCGCAGGATACCACGGCCGTGCTTTACACGGCGTACACCCAGGACGCTAAGCAGGATTTTGCCGGTGCCAAAGCCAGCTACACCCAGTTGCTGGGCATGGAAGCCTATAAAGCCAAGCCCGCGCCGGTGGGAGTGTACTCGCGCTTGCTCCAAATTGCCCGCGATGAAAAGAACCCGGCTGAAGCCCAAAAGGCTCTACAGCAGGGTTTGGCCGCGTATCCCAATAATAAGGCTTTCCTGATTGAAGACCTAAACCAATCGATGAGTGGTGGCAACGGTGCTGGCGCACTGGATAAAATCAACAAAGCCATTGCCGCCGACCCCAACAACGCTAATCTGTACGCCGTGCGGGGCTCGCTTTACGACCAACAGAAGAAAACCGACCTGGCCCAGGAAGATTATAAAAAGGCCATTTCAATTGAGCCGAATAACTTCGATGCGCAGTTTAACATGGGCATCTACAACTTTAACCGGGCGGCCTCGCTGTATACCAAAGCCAGCAAGATGGACCTGAAAACCTACCAGGCCCAAGGCAAAAAGCTGGAAGCTGATGGTAAGAAGTATTTTGAGGCTTCGGTACCGTATTTCGAGAAAGCACTGGAACTACAGCCCAATGACC
>CALMOO010000770.1 GCA_937871705.1 uncultured Hymenobacter sp. | reverse complement strand
GTCGGGGGTAGCGGCGGCTAGCTCCAGGCAGCGCTCCAGGGTAAGTTCGGTGGGCTCCTCACCTTTCGGAATTTTCACGTTCTTCTTGCCCGCCACGATGTAAGGCCCGAAACGGCCATTAAGCACCTGAATGTCGGGATTTTCAGGAAACTCTTTAATCAGTCGCTCGGCATCAGTTTTACGCTTGGCTTCGATAAGCTGCACGCCTTCCTCGCCCGTAATTGTGTGCGGGTCCTGCTCTTTGGTAAGCGAATAAAATTTGCTGTCGTGCCGAATGTAGGGGCCAAAGCGGCCGAGGGCAGCCGTCATGTCTTTGCCCTCAAAATCGCCCACCACGCGGGGCAGCTTAAACAAATCCAGCGCTTCTTCGAGCGTAATGGTTTCAATAAACTGGCCTTTGCGCAGGTTGGCGTAGGCGGGCTTGGTTTCGCCTTCGGTGTCGCCCAGCGCCACGTAGGGGCCGTATTTGCCGAGGCGGGCGGTTATTTTTTCGCCCGTTTCGGGGTGCAGACCGATTTCGCGGGTGCTGCTCAGGGTGCTGCGCTCAATGTCCTGCCCGCGCTCCACGCTCTTGTGGAAGGGCTCGTAGAAGCCGGCCAGCATGGTGCCCCAATCCTCGCGGCCGTTGGCAATCTGGTCAAACTCATCTTCCACCTTAGCCGTGAACTGAAAATCCACGATGGCTGGGAAGTGCTCAACTAAGAAGTCATTGACTACCAAAGCAGTATCGGTTGGGAAAAGCTTGGCTTTGTCAGCGCCATAAGTCTCGGTGCGCTGCTCAGTTTTCACTTCGTCGCCTACCAATGCCAGCGCGTAAAACTTGCGTTCCTTGCCCTCGCGCGAGTCTTTCTCAACGTAGCCGCGCTTTTGCACTACACTGATGGTGGGCGCGTAGGTGCTCGGCCGGCCAATACCCATTTCTTCCAGTTTCTTCACCAGCGAAGCCTCGGTGTAGCGAGCGGGCGGCGCCGAGAAGCGCTCGGTAGCCGTAAGGGTTTGCAATGGCAGCACCTGACCCACACTAAGGGGGGGTAGGCCGCGCGAAAACGAGCTTTCGCCATCGGCGGGCTGGTCCTCGTCGTCCTTGCTTTCGGCGTACGCTTTTAAGAAACCTTCAAACGTAATCACTTCACCAGTAGCCGAAAACGTGGTGCCTGGCTGCGTGCTGATACCGATAACGGCGGTGGTGCGCTCAATCTGCGCATCGGCCATCTGCGAACCCATAGCACGCTTGCGAATGAGGTCGTAGAGGCGTTGCTCCGAGGCATCGGCGCCGGCTTTTACTTGCTTAAAATCGGTGGGCCGGATGGCTTCGTGCGCCTCCTGGGCCGAGGCCGACTTGGTTTTGAACTGGCGTTCTAGCGCGTACTCGGCGCCATAGGCGGCCTCAATGGCTTCGCGAGCGCCCTTGCGGGCTTCTTCCGACAAGTTCACCGAGTCGGTTCGCATGTAGCTGATGCGGCCGGCCTCGTAGAGCTTCTGGGCCACTGTCATGGTCTGCGCCACCGAGAAACCCAGCTTGCGCGAAGCTTCCTGCTGCAAGGTCGAAGTTGTGAACGGCGGCGCGGGGCTGCGCTTGCCCGGCTTTTTATCGAGGCTATTAATACTGTACGTGGCCCCGATGCAGCGCTGCAAGAAGGCTTCGGCCTCCTCACGGGTTTTGTAGCGGGTAGGCAGCTCGGCCTCCAGCATGGCGCCCTGGCCAGCGTCGAAGCGGGCCACTACGCGGTAGGCGCTAGCCGAAGTGTGCTTATTAATTTCGCGCTCGCGGTCCACCACCAGGCGCACGGCCACGCTTTGCACGCGGCCCGCTGACAAGCCGGCTTTCACCTTGCGCCACAGCACCGGGCTCAGCTCAAAGCCCACCAGCCGGTCGAGCACGCGGCGCGCCTGTTGGGCATTCACCAAGTCGAGGTTTATCTCCCGCGGATTCTGGATGGCGTTCAAAATTGCCGCCTTCGTAATCTCGCGAAACACAATGCGCTTCGTCTTCTCCTGCTTTAGATTAAGCGTTTCCGACAAGTGCCACGAGATGGCTTCACCCTCGCGGTCATCGTCGCTCGCTAGCCACACGGTTTCAGCTTCTTTGGCTAGCTTTTTGAGCTGTGAAATCAACTCCCGCTTGTCGGCATCAACCACGTAAGTGGGCTTGAAGCCGTTGGCGATGTCAACGGCATTGTTGTCCTTCGGCAGGTCGCGAACGTGCCCGTAGCTGGAGCGTACGATGAAGTCCTGACCGAGGTAGCCCTCAATGGTTTTGGCCTTGGCGGGCGACTCGACGATAACTAAATTCTTGACCATGCAGGCGGTAAAAGAGGCGGGTAGCGGGTTTATCTTGTGGCGGACAACGTTGG
>CALMOO010000769.1:4025-6041 GCA_937871705.1 uncultured Hymenobacter sp. | reverse complement strand
GTGCCAACGCCAAGCTGATCTACCGCAACACCGGCCCCTCCGCCAACGCATATGGCTTCGGCATAGACGCGGCCGTGCAGTACAACCACAAGGGTTGGCGCCTGGGATTGATGGCTCGCGACATCACCACCACGTTCAACGCCTGGAGCATCGACGCCGATAAATTCAAGGCAAATACGATACCCGGGGAGGCCATTCCTACTAACTCAACCGAGCTAACCCTGCCCCGCTTGGTGCTGGGCGTAGGCTATCAGTTTAAGCTGCCGGGCCAGTTCACGGCCCTGACCGCCATTGACCTCGAAGCCACTACCGACGGCCAGCGCAACACCCTCCTCTCGGCTAAGCCCGTGAGCGTCGACCCTCGGGTGGGTGTCGAGTTTGGCTATCGCAGACTGGTTTTCCTGCGCGGGGGGGTAGGGAACTACCAGAAAATTGAAAACTTCGACCAACAGCAGCAATGGAAAGGCCAGTACAGCCTCGGGGCGGGCGTTGCCTTCAGCGGCCTGCGCATCGACTTGGCCTTGTCGCGCCTCGATATTGAAAAGCTGGGCTCGGCCTCGCAAACCAACTCCCTGATTGTGAGCCTGGGCTACGCCTTTGGTGGCAAGATAGGCGTGCCCGGCAGCCTGAACTAGGGCCAACCTATTCTTCTGGCAGCTTACGAGCCTAGTCAAACTGGAAATTATATTAACTGAATTGCCGGCCACAGCCGGCCTACCCCTATTCGTACGCGATGATACTATTATTTACCGCTAGGTGGAAGTTTAACGAACTGGTAGCTAGAAGCTTGGTGCTGCTGTTGGCACTGCTGCTGAGTGGCAGTGCCTGGGCCCAGTCGGGTCCGTACGGCAACGAGTGGATAGTAGCTGGCCAACCTTACTACAAAGTCAAGGTGTGGCGCGATGGCATCTACCGCCTCGACTACGAGTACCTGCGTGCGCTTGGTGCGGGCAGCGTGGCTCCTACGCAGCTCCAGTTGTGGCGGCGCGGCAAAGAAGTGGCCGTGTACCAAGGCGGTAATGCCGCCCTGCTTGATGCGTCGAGCTACCTCGAGTTCTACGGCCAGCGTAATGACGGCGCGCTAGACCGGGATTATTATAAAAACCCCAACGACCAGGCGCACCAGTATTATAGCTTTTTTACCGATACAGCGGCCTACTTCGTAACCTGGGGTAGCCGCGCCGGTAAGCGCATGGCGCAGCCGGCTGCCGCTGGTGGCACCCCACACGCCTGGCGCATCCAGACGGCCCTCAAGCTAGCCGTAAATTATTATCACGAGGGGCCCACCGATGGCACCGTGCATATGCCCTGGCTAGAAAGCGGCGAAGGTTTTTTCTCCAGTTACTCGTATAGCAGCCCTGCCTCCATTGTAAATGACAGCCTGTTGCGAGCAGTAGCTACGCAAGCGGGCACGCCGCCTATTATGGCCGAAGTATGCCTCTCAGGGGGTAGTAACCCCGGCGGTACGGGCGGCCCGGCGGGGCAGCACGTTACGAGCGTGCGAGTTATTCCGCCGGGGGCCGCCTTCCGAGAACTAGGTGTGTTGCGCTACGGCAATTACGCTCTAGCCAAGGCTCGCTACCAGCTACAAGCAAGCGACATCAGCAGCGCGGGTCGCGTCGAAATCAGCTCCAACGTCGTGAGTCAGCGCACAGCGCCGGTATTTGATTTTTGGCGCTACAGCTACCTCAAAGTAACGGCACCGCAACAAAGCGTATGGTTCAGCGACCGCCGCCAATTGTGGTTTCAGAATGACTCGCTGCTGGGTGGTCCTGCTACGTACGAGTTAGATAACGTGCCAGCCACGGTAGTAGGCTACGATATCCAAGACCCTTGGAACGTGCAGCGCGTAGCCTCTGCCGCTGCCCAGACATTGGGTAGTACTGGCCGGCGCTTCGTATTTCCGAGCGCTACTGGCCAGCAAACGCACCGCTTGCTACTAGCCGATGCAGCCACGTGGCTCGTGCCCACGCCGGCGCGGCGCATTAACTTCAAGGCTATTGACCGGGTAAAGGC
>CALMOO010000769.1:0-4015 GCA_937871705.1 uncultured Hymenobacter sp. | reverse complement strand
ATGCAGCCTGCCGGCGGGGTTTCAAACCCTGCGCGGGCCTATGCCGATTACCGAGCCTCTACGGCCGGGGGGGGCTATGATACGCTGTTGGTAACAGCGCCGCAGCTTTATGACCAGTTTCACTACGGCGAGCGCTCGATATTGGCGCTACGCCACTTCGCGCTGTGGATGGCCGCTGCTACCCCCACACAAACCAAGTATTTGCTGCTGCTCGGCAAAGGCATTGGGCCTGGCACGGTAGACGCACTGAACTATAACCGAAACTACTTTGGGGTGTACGCCGGTTCCACGACCCGTATTCTGGGCGAACGAGGCCTAGATTTAGTGCCGACTACAACCAACTCGGCTTCCGATAATTTCCTGTCAAGTGATTGGCCCCATGACGACCTCGTGCCCAAGATGCCTACTGGCCGCGTAGCTGCTAGCACTCCGCAGGAGGTTATAAACTACCTCGAAAAGCTGCGCGCTCACGAAGCCTTGGGGGTGGAGGACTGGCGTAAGAACATTATGCACTTAGCCGGTGGTGAAAATGCCAGTGACTACCAAGAGTTCGGTGGCTACCTTGATAAGTATGCGCTGCGCGTTCCGCGCCCTTTACTAGGCGGTAAGGTCACGACGTACCGTAAAACCTCGCCTGACCCCGTAGTCTCAGTCAACATTGCCACTGAACTGAATAATGGTTTAGCACTGATTACCTATTTCGGTCACGGAGCTATTGACAATTTTAATTTGGAAATTGGCGATATTAACGATGCCACTACCGGCTACCATAATGCGGGGCGCTACCCCATTATGATGTATAACGGCTGCGCAGCGGGCGACTTCTCTTTTAACTCTTATACCTACGGCACCAGTTGGATGCTAGCGCAGCAAAAGGGCTCGGTAGGCATGCTGGGGCAATCGTGCGAAGCGTACGCTTACCTGCTCGACCCCGTACAGGATATGGTGTATCAGCTCATGCTTAATGATGCTACCTGGGCAGGCCAGCCTCTGGCGAAAATATACGGCGAGGTGGTACGCCGCATGCAAGCTAATACCTTGTTTAAGGGTAATCTAGCCGGCACCGAGCAGCTCTTGTGTACTATTTGGCAAGGGGACCCAGCTTATCGGTTCTTCGTGCCTGCCAAGCCCGATTTTGTAGCCAGTAACGCTACCCTATCTATTGCTCCGGCGCTGGGCAAAACGACTGTAACGCCCACCGGCCCTTTTGTACTTAAGATTGGGGTGAGTAATCCTGCTCGCATCACCACTGATTCGGTAGAAGTGCGCGTGACGCGTACGTACCGGAGCGGGAGCGGCCGTCCCCAGGATGTGCTGGTCAAAACATTCCGCCAGGCCTGGGCACGCGATACTACGTATACGCTGGCCATTGCCAACACCGGCGACGTCTACGGTGATAATGTGTTTAGGGTAGAGCTGGACTACGCTAACAAAGTGGCCGAGCTCGACGAAACCAATAACTCGGCCAGCCTCACGTATTCCTTCCTGAAAGGCAGTATCACCCAGATAACGCCTACGGAGTTTGCCATCGTGAGCAGCCGTACTCCTCTGCTTACGGCGCAGAATAATGATGCGACTGCGGGCGTTCGAGGTTACGATATTCAAGTTGATACGGCTACTACCTTCAACAGCTCGCTCTTGCAGCAGGCTCTCAACCTGTCTAGCCCTACGTCCTTGAGTTGGCAGCCACCTAAGCCTCTGGTAGGGGCCAAGTCCGACTCAGTGGTGTGGTACTGGCGCGTGCGCTTTAGCGCGCCGGCCAAAGACGAAGATGGCAGCTGGCAAACCTCTTCGTTCCGGGTAATTCCGTCGGTGGTGGGTGGCGGCTGGTCGCAGAGCCATTACGCCCAGTTGCAGCGCAACCAATTGCAGCAAGTAGCAGTGGCAGCACCAAACGGCCGTTGGCGCTTCCCCGATAAGCTCAGCCTAACTACGGTGGGGGGCGGGCCGCTTGGCTCAGGCAACACGTTCAATATTAATAACGGCTACGGCATTCGTACCAACCCGACAGCCCTGCCCTACGTGGGCGACTGTGGGGTAGCCTCGCCCAACCTGCTGCTGGCGGTGCTCGATGGGCACTCGGGCCGGCGCGTGGTTGTGGCTGGTGGCCCATACAATACCTGCGGAGCGGCGGGCCAGACGTTCTACCACTTTGGCAGTCCCGGTGGCGATACCTTAGACAACCTCAACAACAGCGCGGCCCGTCAGCAGCAGCTCGTTACCTTCCTCAGTAATGTGCCCGATGGCTCGTACGTAGCCCTCATCAGCATGAACCGGCTCCGCTATGCGGCTTTCGGGCCAGCGCTGCGCACGGCGCTCACCACGCTGCTAGGAAGCAAGCTGGCTGCAGCCGGCCAGCTGCACAATGGCGAAGCCTGGGCGCTGCTGGCTAAAAAACAAGCTGCTGGTGGCGTGCTAGTGCGTGAGCAAGGCCCCGACCGCAGCCTGTCGCAGCCCGGCTACAGCCAACTGGTGAGCCTGGTAGATACCGCGCGCACGCCGGGCCAGAGCGGCCAGGTGCTGAGCACTCGCATCGGCCCGGCTAAGGAGTGGCAAACGCTGTTTAATGACATTCGGCGCGAATCGGCGACTTCCAGCTACACGCTGCGGGTGCTGGGCCTCGACGACGCCAATACGACCACCGAACTGCAAGCCGACGTCAAAACCAAGTCGTTGAGCCTTGCATCGGTGTCGGCGGCTAAGTACCCGTATTTGCAGCTGGAGCTGACCCTGCGCGATACCGTGAACCGCGTGCCCCCGCAGCTCAGGCAGTGGTTGGTAGCCTACAAAGGCATTCCCGAGGGGGTAGTGCGGCGCGACTTGGTGGCTAGCGCTAGCTATGACCCCGCTACGCTCGCGGCGCAAGCTACTGGCAGTGGCAAAATTAGTTTTCCCGTGAAGTTTCAAAATATCGGGGGGGTAGACTTTGCCGCGCCACTCAGTGTGCAATTTGACTTGCTGAATGCCAACGGCACGGCCGTAAAAACTGTCACCTTCCTGGCGCCTCGCATCCTAAAAGCGGATTCCACAATGACGTTGCAAGTGAGTATGGACGTGGTCGGCGTATTTGGCACCCTAACCCCAGTGGTGATGGTAAACCCGCTTAAAAACCGCCAGCCCGAACTGTACTACTTCAACAACGTGCTGACCCTGGCACCTTACACCGTGACTGATGGCAACGTGCCGCCTACCCTCGACGTGGCCATCGATGGCCGCCACTTGCTCAATGGCGACCTGGTGTCGGCCACGCCGGCCATCAGCATTCAGCTAAAGGATGAGGACAAGCTGCGCCATATTCGCAACGCCTCGGCCTTCACGGTGCTGATTCAGAAGCCCGGCCAGACAAGCTTTACGGCGGTCGATGTGAATAGCTCAGAAATCCAATTTTCGGTCGATTCCACTTCCCAAGCAGGCAGCGTGGCCCGCCTCGAATATCACCCCGGCAAAGGCACGCCGCTGACTGACGGTATCTACACGCTGCAAGTGCAGGGCCGCGACCCCTCGAACAATGCCGCGGGTACGCAGACTTATCAGGTGAAGTTTGAGGTGATTAGCGCGTCCACGATTACCAACGTTTTCCCTTATCCCAACCCCGTGACCAGCAAGGCGCGCTTTGTGTTTACGGTGACGGGTAGCGAGCTGCCGCGTAACATGAAAATTCAAATCATGACCCTTACCGGCAAGGTGGTACGCGAGATTTTCATGGGTGAGCTAGGCCCGCTGCACATCGGCAACAACATCACGGACTACGCCTGGGACGGCACCGACCAGTATGGCGACCGCCTCGCTAACGGCACCTACCTCTACCGCGTGCTGCTCGACGACCCCAACGGCGGCTTCAGCCAGCGCGCCACCGCCGCCGACCGTGCCTTCAAAAATGATTGGGGCAAGATGGTATTGCTGCGCTAATTGTGAACGAGTTAGTAGTAAGGAGTGAATCATCTGTCGTTGCGAGTGCAACGCAGTGAAGCGCGGCAATCGCCCCAGCATGAGGCTAGAACGAGTTGTTCTAGCC
>CALMOO010000768.1 GCA_937871705.1 uncultured Hymenobacter sp. | reverse complement strand
CCTGCCTGCCCTCGTTTTTTGTTTTCTAATTATCAGTACTATGAAATCCTTCCTGCTGCTAGCTGGCTTCGCACTCAGTATTAGTGCTGCTCTGGCCCAAACGGTAGTGCCCGGCGCCACCGTGCCCAGCGCCGGGCCGGGCGCTCAATCGGGCGTTCCCGTTGGCGCATCAAATGCTGGCAGCCCCCGTGCCCCCGGCCACGTAGCGAAAGCACCGAACATGACGCGCGGCGACAAGAAAATGATGCGCAAAATGGGCAAAATGAGGTACAAGTCTGATGCTACAAAGACCTCCAAAGCCGAGTAACGCGGCTGGATAGTTGCCCAGCCACCCAGCTAGCCCAGCTCCTTCTTATGACTACCCCCCTGCGCGAGTCGGCGGTGCTGGTGCCCGTGTTTCGCACTGCCGCCGGCGAAGCCACGCTCGTGCTGATACGCCGCAGCGACTACGGCGTACACGGCGGGCAGCTGGCGTTTCCGGGCGGCAAGCGCGAGCCCACCGATGCCTCGCTGCTGGCCACGGCCCTGCGCGAAACGGAAGAAGAAATTGGCTTGCCAGCCGCTTTTATCGACGTGCTAGCCGCGCTGCCGCCCAGCCAAACGCGCACTAGCGGCTTTCACATCACCCCGTTTCTGGCCCGCATCACCCCGCCGCCCACGTGGCAGTTCCAGCAAACCGAAATCGCGGAGGTGCTCGAAATACCCGTGCGCTATTTAGCCGACCCCGCCAATGCCGGCCAGGAGCTTTGGCAACTACCAGGCTGGCCTGCCCCCGAGTTGATTCCCTTCTGGCGAGTAGGGGCATTTTACCTGTGGGGCGCCACCTACCGCATCCTGCGCTCCCTGCTGCCGCGCCTGCTAGCAGGTGAGTGGGAATTCTAGTTTCATTGGCCGGGGTTCGTCTGCTTCCCAAATGCATTGCCCGGCGACTGTCATATTGTATCCGGAGGGTAGGGCATAAATCGTCTGATTCCTAGCGCTAACGGGATAAGATGAGCTATTCCGGCATCTACACTTTGAAATACAAAGTTCTTTAACTTTATTTGCATCGCCGCCTTACACGTTGCCTCACCACCTAGTCACTGTTGTTAGCAGAAGCCAGTTCTGCGATTAAACCAGTCGCACCTATTGTTGCCTGTGGGTCTGACTGCCCAAGCACTGGAGTTCAGGCCTGCTTCTTGGCTTATACTCATTTTGAGCGTCGCTTTTCTACACCTCACCTAAAAAGCCCTAGTACCATGACTCTCACCAAAAGCATTATTCGCGTTGCGCTTAGTACGGCGCTACTGTTGCTCATCCCCTTGGTGGCAATGCAGTTTAACACTGGCGTAACCTGGACCCTATTTGATTTCGTAGTCGCTGGCATTCTGCTGTTCGGCGCGGGCCTCTTGTTCGTCCTGATTGCGCGACTGGGGAACAACAGCGCCTACCGGCTGGCCGTGGGCGTAGCCGTGGCGGCCGGGCTGCTGCTCGTCTGGGCAAATCTGGCGGTAGGGCTCGTCGGGAGCGAAAATAACCCCGCCAATCTACTCTATGGCAGCGTGTTGGTCGTGGCCTTCATCGGGGCTTTGGTGGCGCGCTTTCGCCCGCTCGGCATGTCTCGCGCCATGTTTGGGGCGGCGCTTACGTATGTGTTGGTCACCGCAGTTGCGCTATTCATCTGGAAGCCTCCGGTTGCTACCGCCGAACCTTCGGTGGGCCTCGTAAATGTGCTGGTAGCCAATGGGCTCTTTGCCGCACTGTGGGCCGCATCGGGGTGGCTATTTCGCCGCGCAAGTGGCACTGGCTCACTGCTGAGCCACCAGCTTGCCTAGGGGGGTAGGGGCTCCAGCCCATGCGCTAGCTTGCGGTGCTACTTTTACCTAAAACCAATAATATTTTGGCTTTTGCCAGCTTTTTGGGTTCAATACCGTATTCGTTCGGTAACTAACTTCCCTGAAAACATGGCTACCGAAGAAAACGAACCACGCCCCACCAACAGCGAAATCAGCCCCAAGCCCATGCCCTACCCTACCAGCCAGGAGGACATGCAGGAACAGCCCGACTGGGATATGTCGAACTACAAGCCCGCGGGTAAGCTCACCGGCAAAGTGGCCCTCATCACGGGCGGCGACTCCGGCATTGGCCGGGCCGTAGCCCTAGCCTTCGCCATGGAAGGCGCCGATGTGGCCGTGCTATACCAGTCGAATGCCGAAGACGCCGGCGTAGTTGGCAAAGCCGTCGAAGCGCAGGGCCGCAAGTTTCTGGCCATCCAGGCCGATGTGCGCTCGGCCACCGAGTGCCGCGAGGCCGTGCGCCGCACCCACGCCGAGCTAGGCGGCTTCAACATTCTGGTCAACAATGCTGCCTACCAAAAGGGCTACGAGCACTTCGAAACCATCCCGGAGGATGACATTCACCGCACCTTCGACACCAACATCAAGGGCTACATCTTTATGGCCCAGGCCGCTATCCCGTTCCTGAAGGAAGGCGACGCCATTATCAATACGGGTAGCATCGCGGGCCTCGTCGGCAACCCGCACCAGGTAGACTATGCCGCCACCAAAGGCGCCATCCACACCTTCACCAAGGGCCTAGCCGCCTACCTGGGCGAGAAGAAAATCCGGGTCAATGCCGTGCTGCCCGGCCCCATCTGGACGCCGCTCATCCCTGGCACCATGCTGAAAGAAGACCTGGCCAAGTTTGGCGACGAAACCATGCTCGGCCGCCCCGGCCAGCCCGAAGAGCTAGCCCCCGCCTACGTCTACTTCGCCTCGCAAGACGGCAGCTACTCAACCGGTAGCCTGCTCGAAGTAACTGGTGGTATGCCTAAGACCAACAAGTAAAAGTTTGCCACCCAACAACATACACTTTCTCTACAGGGGCGCCCAATCTGGGCGCCCCTGTTTGCGTTTGGTATAGACTTGCCTAGCGTAGCTGAAGCGCAATTGTTCCACCCCAGGCTTGTCGCTGCGTGCCAGTAGGGGGTAGCGTTCAGTAAGAGCTACTTGCGCGCGGGTTTGGGCGTAGCGTAAGCCTAGCGTGTACCCTGCTTATTCTGCGGTAACAGGGTCAATAATGGTCATTACCTCACTCACCGAATCTGCGGGGAAGCCGCCCTGTTTAGCATGCGTCCGAATCATGTCTTCGTTGGGCGCAATGTACACGCAGTAGATTTTATCAGCTGTTACATAGCTCTGCAGCCACTGAATTTGTGGTCCCATTGTACCGAGCACGCCGCAGGAAGTTTGCGAAATGCCTTTTAATTCGTCAGCTGACAACTTGCCCGCATCCGGAATAGTCCGCTCGATTACATATTTAGGCATGGCCGGTGTTGTTGAATTACACTGCACATTGGACTTGCAAAGCCGTTCATCCGGTGGCAGAAACCACACGTAAGCGACAAAGCGAAATTAAAAAGAGGGCAAGACCTGTCGCATCAGTGCTATCACGGAATCCATAGCTGATAATGAGTTCTATAGGCACCATCAGATGAACTCAAGCCGCTTCTTACGTTGCTTGCCACGGCGGCGCAGGGGAGATATAGCCTCTACTTCGGGAAAAGGCATGCGCTACAAGCTCGCGCTAGTTTGCGAGGCACGAGCAAAACAATCCAGTCGGGCGGGTGGTCTTAGCACAGGTCGCTTTTGCAGAAAAGTTACTTACAAAACTTGCTCATCTACTTGCTTATGAACATTGGAATTATTGGCGCCGGCCACATCGGCAGCGCCCTGGCCGGGCGGCTCACCAGCCTCGGTCACTCGGTCTACATCGCCAACTCCCGCGGCCCCGAGACGCTGATGGACCTAGCCCAAAAAACCGGCGCTACCCCCGTCACGGCCCAGGAAGCTGCTCACCGCGCCGACCTCATCGTGGTGACCATTCCGCTGAAAAGCATTCCCGAACTGCCCAAGGATGTGTTTGCCGGTGTATCTGCCGACGTGCCGGTAATCGACACCAGCAACTACTACCCCCTGCTGCGCGATGGCCAACTACCCGAGCTGGAAAGCGGCGACCTAACCGAAAGCGAATGGGTGCAGCAGCACCTCGGCCGCCCAGTACTGAAAGTATTCAACAACATCTTCGCCGCACAGCTCGCATCCCCTGGAAAGCCCGCCGGCACGCCCGGCCGCATTGCCCTGACCGTGGCCGGCGACGATGCCACTGCCAAGCAAAAGGCGATGGCCCTAGTCGAGGAACTAGGCTACGATGCCATTGATGGCGGCAGCCTGCACGAGTCGTGGC
>CALMOO010000767.1:620-2153 GCA_937871705.1 uncultured Hymenobacter sp. | reverse complement strand
CTCTACCGCCTCGTGCGCCCGCAGGCTAAGTACGACCGCAGTCTTGAGCAAATTCGGCGCACCAAGCTAGCCGGCCACCGCACCAAGTCGGGCATCATGCTGGGCCTGGGCGAAACCGCCGACGAAGTACACCAGGCCATGGACGACCTCGTGGCTAACGGCCTCGACATCCTGACCCTCGGCCAGTACCTGCAGCCCACCAAGCGCCACCTCGAAGTAGCCGAGTTTATCCACCCCGATACCTTCGCCCGCTACCGCGAAGAAGGCCTGCGCCGCGGCCTCAAGTACGTGGAGAGCGGCCCGCTAGTGCGCTCCTCGTACCACGCCGAGCGCCACGTGAACGTGCCGATTTAAGTTGTTTTTGGGCTTGTTTCTAAACAGGTTCAAGACAAGTAAATAGCTATAACAAAAAAGCCTCACCGGTCTGGCGAGGCTTTTTTGTTTAGAGGGGGGTAGGACGCTGGACTAGCGCACTGCCTGGCGGCGACGGTCGTCGGTGGGCGGATAGTTGCCGAGCACGCTGTTCACGATGCGGTAAGTTTCCTCTTCCGTAATCGTGTTTTTGTCTAGCTGCGCCTGGCCAGTACCGCGCCATGCCAGCTCCTTACGCTTAGCGTCTACGATGTCGATGATAACCGTACCAGCTTTGTAGTTGTACGAGCCGCCATAAGGATAGCCGTAGCCACCATAGCCGCCGTAACCGTAGCCATATGGATAGCCGTAGCCGAAGGGACTACCGCCCATACGCTGCTGCTGATTTTCAATGCGCACGCTGTAGGCTACATACACATCAGGGGTAGCGTTGCTAGCTACTTCGGTCAGGCCTTTCGCATTTAGGTCCTTCGTCACGGCATCGCGGATGCGTTGGTCAGTGAACGATTCGTAGCCTTTGGCCGGGCCACCTTCGGTATCGTTGGCCTGCTTGGGGTACCAAGCCCAGGTTTTGTAAGCGCGGAAGTTGACAGCGTGGTCAAAATCGCTGGATACGCCCACGTTGGCCGTGGTGCAAGCGCCGACCCCGAAAGTCAGGGCTAAACCCGTCAGCGCTAAAGCAGCTGGCCGGGCCAAAAGACGAGTGATGGAATTCATATAGCTAATTAAAAGCGAGGGGGTAAGACCCGTTGCCGGGTGTATGTGTCTAACGCCAGCGGCCCAGGCAATGTTCCAAAATAAGTAGGCAAGCCGACTACTTTCATTAGCCAATCGACCAAATCGCAAAACGCCAGGCCGAGTGCTTGCGCGGGCTCAGTCTGGCGTTTTGGGTTGGCCCGACTAGCGCAGCTACAACGCTGCGCTAGTCGCCGTATTGCTTAGCTTAGTACGATGGCCCTTTGTCGGCCGATACTAGCTGCTCGGACTGGTCGGCGTACTCTTCCAGCGGCGTGCAGCTGCAAATGAGGTTGCGGTCGCCGTAGGCCGAGTCGATGCGGCTCACGCTGGGCCAGAACTTGGCCTGGCGCACGTAGGGCAGCGGGTACACGGCCTGCTCGCGGGTGTAGGGGCGCGTCCATTCGTGGGTGAGCACTACGGCCG
>CALMOO010000767.1:0-610 GCA_937871705.1 uncultured Hymenobacter sp. | reverse complement strand
GGTGTGGGGTGCGTGCTTGAGCACGTTCTCCTTGGCGTCGGCGCGGCCTTCTTCTACTTCGGCAATCTCTTTACGGATCGCAATCATGGCGTCGCAAAAGCGGTCGAGTTCCTGCTTGCTCTCGCTCTCGGTGGGCTCAATCATCAGTGTGCCAGCCACTGGGAAACTTACCGTGGGCGCGTGAAAGCCGTAGTCCATCAGACGCTTAGCGATGTCTTCTACCTCAATACCAGCCTTCTTGAAGTGGCGGCAGTCCAGAATCATCTCGTGGGCGCAGCGGCCGTGCGCGCCGGTGTACAATACCGGATAGTGCTCCTCCAGGCGGGCCTTGATGTAGTTGGCGTTCAGAATGGCTAACTCCGTGGCGCGGGTAATGCCATCGCCGCCCATCATCGAAATGTAGGCATAGGAGATAGGCAAAATGCTAGCCGAGCCATACGGCGCGGCCGACACAGCACCGCTGCTGCGGCCTTCTACTGGCACTACCACGTGGCCGGGCAGGTAGGGAATAAGGTCGGCAACTACGCCGATGGGCCCTACCCCCGGTCCGCCGCCGCCGTGCGGAATGCAGAAGGTTTTGTGCAGGTTCAGGTGGCACACGTCGGCACCG
>CALMOO010000766.1 GCA_937871705.1 uncultured Hymenobacter sp. | reverse complement strand
GAGTACGGCGTGCTTCACTTTCATGAGGGCAATGGCCTCGGCCACGCGGCGCGGCTCGTCAAGGTCGAGCTCAGTGGGGCGGCCCGTGGCTACAGCGCAGAACGAGCACGACCGGGTGCAAATGTTGCCCAGAATCATGAACGTGGCCGTGCCGGCGCCCCAGCACTCGCCCATGTTGGGGCAATTGCCTGATTCGCAGATGGTATGCAGCTTATGCTCGTCCACCAGCTTGCGCACGGCGGCGTAGTCCGGGCCGATGGGCAGCTTCACGCGCAGCCAGTCGGGCTTGCGCGGGCGGGCCGGAGCAACGGGCTCCGGCTGAGGCTGAATAATGGGGAGCGATAGCAGCATAGTATCCATAGTGTAAAGTTAACAACAAAGCCCAGGCAAAGTGCCCGGGCTTTTGTGCTTGGCGCCCTATAAAGCGCGCCCTACCCCCTAATGTTAGCCTAGCTGCGGTGGCCCAGGTAGAGGGTAAGGTAGACGGAAGGGAAAAATTGCTTGTTCAGGGCGTTACTATCGGCCGCGCCGGGCACGGTAGACGGGTCAAGCGTAATGAGCCGCTTGGTGAAGGCCTCAACCAGGAAGCCAACTTCGGCGCCGGCCACGGCATCGCGGTAGCGGCCGTATTCGAAGCTCAGCGCGCCGCGCAGGTGCACGCCAGGCACGATTTTGGTGCCGCCAATGCCACTAAAAAAGGGCGCCCGGTCCACAATAGCGCCGCCTACCGTGTGCTTGGCGGGGTCGTATTGCTCATTGATGACAGTGTCTTCGTTTCTAAACTGACCGCTCTGGGCGGCCGTGTAGTCGTAGCTGATGTAGTAAGGCATTAGCAAGCCGAACGAAGGGCCCGCGCTCAGCAGCGCGTTTATCTGTACTCCCGACTCGGCTGCCTTGCGAAAAAGCACGCGCTGCACGCCAAAAGAGGGGCGCAGCACAAACGCGTAGTTGGTCTTGTAGCCCGTGAAGCTGCCGCCCGTGTAGGGGTTGGTAACAGTTTCTTCTTTCGGGCTTTTAAGAAAAACCCCCTCCAGGCTCCAAAAGCGCAGCCAGCGGTCGTCGAGCACCCGCGACGAGCGCACGTTGATGCCGCCAATGAGGCCACCCTGCGTGTTGAAGTTGATGCCGTAGACAGTTTCGCGGCGGTACGACTGCTCATCGGACGGCGCGGGTGAGGGCACGGCTACCGCAATTGGCTGCGTCTCGGGCTGCGCGGGTGCCTGCGCCAGGGCCGAATGCGCCCCTACCCCCCCGAGGCCTACGAACGCCCCAATAGTCAGAAATTTTTTCATAAGTCTATCAAAAATAGCACGATTGAGGCATTGAGGCAACAGCAGATACCAGCGCAACGAAGGAACTGCCCGCCCGGTTGGCGGTAGTCAAGTAGTTTCGTAGTATGATGACCGCTCCCACCGCCACCGCTCGCTACGTCGGGCACCTTCGCACCGAAGCTACGCACACTGCTTCGGGCACTATAATTCAAACTGATGCTCCCGTAGATAACCACGGCCGGGGTGAGGCTTTCTCACCTACGGACTTGGTGGGCACGGCTTTAGGTACGTGCATTCTGACTACCATGGCCATCGTGGCCGAGCGCCACAACCTGGACATGGTGGGCAGCACGTTCAGCGTTAAAAAGACGATGAGCCAGGATAGTCCCCGGCGCATCGCGCAGTTCGACGTGGACCTGCAGCTGCCAGCCAGCCTTAGCCCCGCAGACCGGGCCTTGCTGGAACGCGTGGCCCACACCTGCCCGGTAGCGTTGAGCCTGAACCCGGAGATTCGGCAAGAAGTTCGGTTTATTTATCAGTAAATGAGTGAATAAGTAAGTTGATTAATCTGTCATAGTGAACCTGCGCAGCAATGGCAGATTAACCAACTTATTCGCTAATCTATTGCCCCACGGCGGCGGCTACTTCGCTGAGCCGGATGCCCATGTGTGAGGCATGGTAGCTGCACTTGCCATCCTGAATGAGCAGCAGCTGCGGCGACTCGTGCTGCACGCCAAACTCCTGAGCAATCTGGGCCGAAAGAGGCCGAAACTTCAGCAAGTCAAGGTAATACATCGGCGTGTCGGCGGGCAGCGCGGCATCGGGCCACTGGCGTTCCAGCTTGCCCTTGGCGGCCGCACTGATGGAGCACGTAGTGCTGTGCTTGAAAATAAGAACCGGATGCTCGTGCGATTCGCGCACGATAGCCGCGAGCTGGTCGGGCTGCGTGAGGGGGAGCCAGGGGGTAGCCATAAACAAAGAAAAATTAACGAACAGAAGTAGCTTTTCGCTTGCGTAACCGCAAGCCCGGGTATTTGGGTTCGGTTACGTGCGGCTTGCCATCGTGGTCGAAGCGCGGCTCGCCCGCCACCGGCGAAATGGGCGCCGAATCGCCGCGCCGCAGCTGCTGGCGCGTCACGGCCAAGTGGCTGTCCTTATACGGCGCGTCGGTGCAGCGGGCTTCGCGCAGGGCGCGGCGATTGGCGGCGCGCTGGCTGCCCGCGCTGCTGGGCACAATCTGCGCCTGGGCGGCTGCGGCAGTCAGCAGGATAGCCAGGGCGAGCACGAAGTAGGTGGGCATGCGCAAGGGGGGTAGGAAAAGCTTAGTGGTCAGGATTTTGCTGCGTAGGGTCGGGCTTAGGAATGGGTGCCTTCTTCACCTTCGGCGCTTTCGGCTTATCCGGCTCAGCCTCTTTCTCCTTTTTCTTTTCGACCTTCTTTTCAGCCTTAGGCTCAGGTGTGGGGGTAGGCTCAGTGGGCGGCGTCATGCCTTCGTCTGGGGCGGGAGTGTTGGGTTGGGAAGCAGGCTTGCTGTGGTCTTCCCCCTTGCCTTTGCGGTGGCGGCGCAGGCGGCGGCTTTCGCGGTTAACCTCGTTGTGCTTCAGCGGGCGCGTCTCGTAATGGTGGTATTGGCGGCGCTTGAGCTTCGGCTTTTTTAGCAGCAACTGCTTGTCGTATTTGAGCTTGGTTCCTTCGGGTAGTTCCTTGTAGGTCAGCTTGTTGTCGGCCTTGGTGTCCTTGCCGTCTGGGGCCGCTGCCCCGCTGGCGGCTGGCGTAGCACCATTCTCAGAGTCGGCTTCGGCGGCTTTTAGCGTTGTGCCTTTGTGGCGGGCTTTTTCGGCGGCGCGGGCTTTGGCCTTGGCC
>CALMOO010000765.1:313-2566 GCA_937871705.1 uncultured Hymenobacter sp. | reverse complement strand
TGCTACACCTGGGCTACCAAAGCATTCACGGCCCGATGCCGTCGCTCTTCGGCCAGCCTGGCGGCGCCGCAGCCCTAGACAGCCTGCGGGCCGCACTATTTGGCGCACCAATTTCTTACCAAGTTCCGCCCTACCCCCTCAACCGGCTGGGCACGGCCACCGGCGAGCTGGTAGGCGGCAACCTAAGCCTGCTGCATACTAGTACCGGCACGCCGTCGCAGGCCAGCTTTGCAGGGCGAATTCTGTTTTTAGAAGACCTCGACGAATACCTCTACCACATCGACCGGATGCTGCTGCACCTGCACCGCAGCGGCCAGCTGGCCGGCTTGGCCGGGCTGGTAGTGGGCCACTTCTCGCAAATGCGCGACAACACCGTGCCCTTCGGCCAGACGGCCTATGAGATTATCGACCACTATGCCCAGCGCTATAGTTTTCCGGTGGGCTACGGCTTTCCGGTGGGCCACGAGGCCGACAACCGGGCGCTGGTAGTGGGCCGGCTCGCTACGCTCGCGGTGGCAGTGGGGGGTAGCCAGCTCAGCCAGTAGCGCGTGCGTTAAGGGCGCTTGCGCAGCGCCTGCGCCACCACGCCCGCCACCAGCCCACCGATGGTGTACCAGGCTACCGTCATGGCCTGGGTTTGCGGGGTGCGGTTGCTAGGCGCCTGGCCTAGTCCCAGCGGGCCGGGCAGCACCAGGCCGCCTACCCCCGCTGCCACGCCCAACAGCAGCCCGCGGCGTAGGCTATGCTTGCCACTACCTACAAAGCTGTAGTACAAGCCGTTGCTTAGCACATCGCCTGCCAGGGTGAGGGCGTAGGCCTGCTGGTCGTCGGGCTGCGGGGCGTCGGCTTTGGCCAGCATTTGGCGCAGGCCGCGCTCACCGAGTAGGTCCATGCGGGGCGCGTCGGCGGGGCGCAGGTGGCGCACGGTTTCGTGCAGTATGTTGAGGGCAACGGCCCCGGCCAGGCCGGCAGTGAGGGAGCGCAGGAGTTTCATGGGCAGGAATAAACTGCTGATTGTAGACCATTATCAGACGAGTGCGCCGCCAGGAGGTTGTGCGAAATTTCGGATAGGGTTGCGCGGCTGCGCGGCTTGATAGTATCTTTGCCGCCCCGGCTGGGAAAGCCAACCGCGGAAAAAGCCGATTTAGCTCAGTTGGTAGAGCAGCTCATTCGTAATGAGCAGGTCGTTGGTTCGAGTCCAATAATCGGCTCACACTTCCATAACCGGAACACCCGGAAAACCGCCTCTCATGTCGTGAAGGTAGTTTTCCGGGTTTTTTGCGTCTAGAAGAATCGGTACTCCTGGGCGTGAAACGTGGGGTTTGCAGCGCGAGGCGCGCTCCTTATATAATTATCCAATTTGTGCTACGCACCGACAAGAAAGACAGCCTAGGCTACTGTGTATTTGCTGGTATATTTCGACGGTGCCCGCCGGAAGTATGCCGCTGTTAACGCAGTAGAAGCCGCGAGTTTGCTTCAGCGCGAGGCGGGGCCAGCCGGCGGGGTAGCATCGAAGCCGACCTTGCCGGCCTTCATAACCCACTTGACGTGGTCCAGTACCACGTTGATATCGGTGGTCGGGTCGCCCTCTACGGCCACCAGGTCGGCCAGGTAGCCGGGGGCAATGGCACCCAGGTTTTTTTCCTGACCTAGCATCTCGGCGCCGGTCGTGGTAGCCGTTTGTAGGGCTTGCGCGGGGGTCATGCCGGCCTTCACAAACCAGGCCAGCTCGCGCGTATTCTCCCCAAATCCGGTGAAGACGGCATCGGAGCCCATCGCAATTTTCACCTTGGCCTTGATGGCGCGCTTCAGGGTTTCGAAGTTTTGCGCCACGTACTTGTTCAACTCTCTTACCACGGTAGTGTCGTAGCCAAATTCGGCTCGGTGGGCAATGTAGTACTTGTTGTGCTCGACGGTGGGCACGTAGATAATGCCTTTTTTAGCCATTGTGGCCAAGGTAGCGTTGTCGATATCGATGGCGTGCTCCACGGTGTTGGTGCCGGCCCGCACCGCGTCGCGAGCGCCATCGGGCCCGTAGGAGTGAATGGCAATGCGCTTGCCGGCAAAATGAGCCACATCGGCCGCGGCCTTCATCTCTTCGTAGGTGAACGTTTGGAAACCAGTCACATCCTTGTCGCTGCCGGTCGAGCCGTACATTTTTATCCAATCGGCCCCGGCGGCTATTTGCTGGCGAGCCACACGCTGCACTGCCTCTATGCCATCGCACTGCCCGGCGTCGGGAATGGCTCCAAC
>CALMOO010000765.1:0-303 GCA_937871705.1 uncultured Hymenobacter sp. | reverse complement strand
GCTGCTGATATGCAGACCGTTGCCAGCCACGAACATGCGCGGACCCACGATGGCGCCCCGGTTTATTAGGTCGCGCAAGGCGAAGTCCATGTTGTCGAACGAGCCCAAGTCGCGCACGGTGGTGACGCCCGTGGCCAGCGCCTTGCGGGCGTTTTCCTGGGCCAAGAACACCGTCACGGCCGGCCCGAGCGTACCGAGCTGCGCCCAGGGGGTAGTGCCCGGCGTTTTATCCCAGTAAAAGCTCATGTGCGTGTGCGCGTCGATGAGGCCGGGAATGGCGGTGTAGGCCCGCAAGTCGATGGC
>CALMOO010000764.1:2032-6163 GCA_937871705.1 uncultured Hymenobacter sp. | reverse complement strand
CCGTAGGCCCCGGCCGTGGTGCCGTTGGTGCCGTCGTAGAAGGCGGGCGTTTTGGAAGGAAAGGAAATGACGCCCGTCGTGTTGTTCACCGTGCCCTGAAACTCGGTGGGTACGTTGGCCTTATAAGCCGCCACGATGTCGGCGGCGGTTTTTAGCTCGCCCGTTTTCTTATAGTAGCCGTTGCCGTATAGCTCCAGGCCCATGGGGTAGGCGAAGGCATCGACGCGGGTAGTATTACCAAAAAAGCCGCCGCCGTTGTTGGTCAGCTCGATGGTTTCGTATACAATGCCCGTGTTGGGGTCGGTGGGGCTCTGCGGATTGGGCGCGGTGTAGCCCGAGGGCGCGCCGGTGGCCCCAAAAAAGTAGAAATACAGCTGCTGCCCCCGGGCGATATACACCCGGCAGCCCGCGATGTAAGGCAGCGTAAACGTGTGGTTTGGTATGTTGCTGAGCTTGGTAAAGCAGGCCGCGTATTTCGAGTTCTGGCCCGGCCCGGTGTTGCCATTGATAGTAGGGCCCGTCACGGTGTTGTAGCTGGAGCTCATGGGCAATACCTGGCTGTTGGCCGCGTTTATCCAGACGTGGTTGTTCGAGGGGTCGATGCCCACAATGGCCACGTAGAGGTCGGCGTCGGCAAAAGGCGAGGTATTGTTGATGGTGAACGGGATGCTGCCCTGGGCCCGGCTGCCCAGCGGCAGCAGCAAGCCCAGCAGCAGCGTCAGCCCGGCGTAAAGAGTGGTAAAGAGTGCGTTTTTCTTCATGGAGGGGGTAGGGGTGGGATAAAGGAAAAAAATGAAGATTTCACCGCCAGCCTGCCCGTCGGCAAGACCAGCCGCCGCTGCCGGCAACCGCGCGGCAGCGGCCAGTTTCACTAAGCTCCGGCCGGAGACTAAGCATCGCAGCCGCCCGCCCGAAGCGGGCACTAGCGCGGCGGCCACGGCCAAATGTAGACCGCGCCAACACCGAAAAAAAGCGAGTTGATTAGCTTGAAAACCGTGTTTTCAATGTCGTTTAGCGCTTAAGCCGCACCAGCTGCGCGCTTACGCAACCAGGCAGGCTCGCCGAAGGCAGCAACAGGGCCACCTCGCCTGGGTAGCCGGTTAGTTGCCACTACTTAGCTCAACAGTTAAAAAACAATCGGTTCGCCTCGAAAAAAGTATTTTTAGGGGGGTAGGGGCCCTTGGGCAACCTCCGGCGGGCACCGCTGCGTAAGCACAACCAGTCCGCTTCTCCCCCTGCCCTTATGCTACGCTTTGCTGCTGTTTTGCCCGCCGGGCTGCTCCTCCTCGCTGCCTGCACTGGCGGCACAGGCACCGAAAAGTCAACCGCTGTTGCCACGCCGCCGCCGGTGCCCACTTCCGAAATCGCTAAGCAGCTGGTGTCGGTGGCTACCTCCGACACTATCTGGAGCGGGGTGGCCGTGGCCGACAACGACCGGATATTCGTGCTGTTTCCGCACAACGAGGGTGGCACCGGCACCCGCATCGGCGAGCTGAAAGCAGGCAAAGTAACGCCCTACCCCTCCCGCGCCTGGAATGCCTGGAAAAAAGAGGGCGACCCCGCTAAGCAAGCCTTCGTGCGGGCCAACTCGCTGCGCTTCGGCCCCGATGGCCTGCTCTGGATAGTGGACACCGGCACGCCCAAGAGCGACGCGCCGCCCATTACCGATGGCCCCAAGCTGCTGGCTTTTGATATAGCCAAAAATCAGCTGGTCAAAGTAATAGCACTTGATAAGTACGTTAAGCGCAAAAGCTTTGTGGACGACCTACGCTTCCATGGCGACATGATTTACGTTACCGATGCCGGCGCGCCGGGTCTCATCTTGCTCAACCAGAAAACCGGCCAGGGCCGCCGCGTGCTCGACGGCGACAGCAGCACCACCGCCCGCCGCCCCATGCTGGGCGAAGGCAAGAAGATGGTGAAGCCCAACGGCGACGACGTGGCCCTGCACGCCGACCAGATGGAAGTGTCGCCGGATGGCCAGTACTATTATTTCCAGTCGGCCGCCGGCCCCCTGTACCGCGTCGAAACTAAGTACCTCGACAATCCCGCTACTTCCTCGGCCGACATAGCCAAGCAGGTCAGGTACTTCTTTAATTCGCCCACGTGCGGCGGCACCACCATTGATGCCGACGGCAACCTGTATATAGCTGATGCCAACGCCAAGCGCGTGCTCAAAGTGACGCCTGCTGGCCAAAGCACCACGCTGGTGCAAGACCCACGTCTCATCTGGGTCGATGCCATGTGGATAGACCACGCCGGCAACCTCTGGCTGCCCGTGCCCCAGATGAACCGCACGGCCGGCTTCCAGAAGGGGGTAGAGACTGTGGCCTTCCCGGTGCAGCTCTTCAAGCTGCCCATTGCCGCCAAGCCTTTCCGCGATTAGCGCATTGCTGGGCGAGGCGAAGCCCACTGGCCTATTCGGCCGGTGGGCTTTTCTTTGTGGCACTCGTTTTTTGGACTAGACCCCTTTTTATGTCATCCACCGCCTCTTCGCCTGCGCCGCAGGTCGACATTTTTATTCCCTGCTTCGTCGACCAGCTCTACCCGCACACGGCCCTCAACATGGTGAAGGTGCTCGAAGCCGTGGGTTGCCAGGTGCACTACAATGCCAGCCAGACGTGCTGCGGCCAACCGGCTTATAACGCTGGCTACAAGCAGCAAAGCCGCGATATAGCCGACAAGTTTCTGACTGACTTTGCTGCGCCTGCCGGTGCTCAGCGCTACGTAGTGAGTCCGTCGGCTTCCTGCGTGGGCATGGTGCGCAACAGCTACTCGCACCTGTTTGCCGGTACGCCCGAGGCTGCCCGGTGCGGCGCCGTGCAGCAGCGCACCTATGAGCTAACGGAGTTTTTGGTAGACGTGCTGGGTATTACTGAAATACCCCAGGCCAAGCTAGCTGGCCGCTACACCTACCACGACTCCTGCTCGGCCCTGCGCGAGTGCGGCATCCGGGCGGCGCCGCGCCAGTTGCTCGACAGCGTAGCGGGCCTAGAGCGCCTGGAAATGGCCGAAACCACCACCTGCTGCGGCTTCGGCGGCACGTTTGCCGTCAAGTTTGAAGCCATCTCAGTAGCTATGGCGCAGCAGAAAGTAGAGCACGCTCTAGCCACCGGCGCCGACTACCTCGTGAGCACCGATGTAAGCTGCCTTATGCACCTGGAGGCGTACATCAGGCGCGAGAAGCTGGCCCTCAAGACCATGCACATCGCCGATGTGCTAGCTAGCGGCTGGTAAGGCTGATAGCGTTCTGCAGGAGTTGTCTTGCTTACTCATTCGAGCAAATAGAAACAGCTTGTTGATGTCCGAATAAAAATTATATTTTAACGAAGCAATAGCAGGGTGCTAATTGGCTCTTATATAGGAAAATTTTTATACATTTGATAATACAAATAATGGCACCGCCGGCGAGCTATTTTTCTTAACTGATTTCACTGTCAGCCGTCAAGAATTTACTTCTATGGAAACGAGTCAGCAGTCATCTCACCAGGCTAAATTGGCTACTATTGATAAACGCGGCAACATTTCGTACCAGGAGCTGCTGACGGAATATATTGAACCGGGTATTCCGGTAGTGTTGACCGAGGCCGCTCGTAAGTGGAAGGCGTTAGGAAAGTTCACCCCGGAGTACTTTAAAACCAATTACGGTAAGCTGGCCAAGGAAGTAAATGGCACGCGCTATACGATGGCAGAAGTAGTAGACCGGATGCTGACTTCCAGCGCGGAAAACCCGGCCCCCTATCCATTTAACTTCAATATTGAAAAGGTCTTCCCCGAACTACTCAAGGACATGCAGCCGGAGGTAGTTTTTGGCAAATCGGACAGAATCAAGCATCCCTTGCTGCCAGGAATAATGCTGCGGGGCACCGAAGTGTACGAGCTTTTCTTAGGAGGCAAAGGCGCAAGCTTTCCTTATCTGCATTTCGATGCAATGTGCATGAACACCCAAATCACGCAGCTATATGGCGCCAAGGATTTCATCCTTTACTCCCCAGAGCAAGCAGCTTATTTGTACCCGAGCAAGAACAACCACAAAGTTTCTGAAATAGATATCTTCAAGCCGGATTATGAAAAATACCCACTTTTCAGGAAGGCAACGCCCCTAAAAGTGACGGTGGAAGAAGGCGAAAC
>CALMOO010000764.1:750-2022 GCA_937871705.1 uncultured Hymenobacter sp. | reverse complement strand
ATACTACCCAAATCAATGGGCCTAGTATATCAATGGGGCGAGCGCATTTAAACGGGCGCAACTGGGCTGCTTTCACCCAGGATAATTATGAACTGCGCCGAAAGCGCTATCCCGGCGTGGCCTTGGCTACCCTAGCTTACGGCAAAGCCCTAGGGCACCTTCTAAACTTACAAGAGAAGTTTAGCCGTCAGCCTGCTTAATAAATACCCCAGTTAAAGCTGGCGGTTATAACAAAGCTTTTATCCGCTCCTTGAGCCCTGCACTCGCTTCTACTAGGGGTAGGCGCACGGCGGCCTGGCACACACCTTGCAAAGCCAGGGCGGCTTTCACGCCCACCGGGTTGCTTTCCTCATACATGAGCGGGTTGAGCGCCACAAACGGGTAAAGCAATTCCTGTGCGCGGGCAAAATCACCAGTCAGTGCAGCACGCGTCATATCCGAAAATCTTTGCGGAAAGGCGTTGCCCAGCACCGTAATAATGCCTTTTGCCCCGCAGGCAATGAGTGGCACTGTGAGCATGTCATCACCGCTCAAAAATAAAAAGTCCTTGGGCTTGCGTGCCAAAATACTCAGGCACTGCTCCATGTTGCCGCTGGCCTCCTTGATACCCAAGATGTTAGAGTGCTCGGCTAGGCGCAACGTGGTGTCGGCCGTCAGGTTAGAGCCCGTGCGGCCGGGCACGTTGTAAAGCAGCAGGGGTAGGGGCGCAGCATCGGCTAGGCGCTGGTAATGCGCCACCAAGCCCGCCTGGCTGGGTTTATTATAGGCCGGGCTGGCCGAGAGAATAGCCGTGATGCCGCCCAGGTCAGTGCTGTGCAAAAGCGCCTCGGTGGCAGCCGTGTCGTTGCCGCCAATGCCATACACGAGCGGCACGCGGCCGGCTACGTACTCTTTAGCAACGCGCAGCAGCTCAGCTTTTTCGAGGGGGGTAGTAGTCGGCGACTCGCCCGTAGTGCCGTTAATTACCAGGTACTCCACGCCGCCCGCGATGGTGAAGTCGAGTAGCCGCCGCCAGCCAGCGTAGTCTACTTGGTGGTCGGGGGTAAAAGGCGTCACTAGGGCCACGCCAGTGCCGTGTAAGTTGTTCATCCGCTGCGGGGGTTGTTTTTTTGTGCAAAATTAACGTTTTGTCCGCCGTCGTACCCCGCTGGCTCTCTAATTGCTTTCTTGAAAAATCTGTTTCCTGCCGCTGCGCTGCTGACGGCCCTGAGCCTCACCGCCTGCGATTCTAAAACCGCCACCACCGGCGAAGCCCGGACTACCCCCTCAGCC
>CALMOO010000764.1:0-740 GCA_937871705.1 uncultured Hymenobacter sp. | reverse complement strand
GCCCTGGCCAACCCCGAAACGGCGATAACCTCCGGCGCGGCCGCCGTGGCGACCGACGAAGCAAACGCTACCCCCGCGCCCGACCCCAGCACCATCCCGGCCGCCAAGGCGGCTGATGCGGCGGCTATCTACGCCCGCCCGCAGGTGCCCATCTTGTGCTACCACCAGATTCGGGACTGGACCGGGCGCGACTCGAAAGGCGCCAAGGACTACATCGTGCCCATCGCTGCTTTTAAGGCCCACATGAAAATGCTGGCCGACTCGGGCTACCACACCATTCTGCCCGACCAGCTCTACGCCTACCTCACTACCGGCGCCAAGCTGCCCACCAAACCCATCATGCTCACGTTTGATGATACGGACCTCGACCAGTTCACCATCGCCCGCCCCGAACTGGAGAAGTACGGCTACAAGGCCGTGTACTTCGTGATGACCGTGAGCCTGGGCCGCCCGCACTACATGACCAAGGATATGGTGAAGCAGCTCTCCGACGAGGGCAACCTCATCGGCTCGCACACCTGGGACCACCACAACGTGAAAAAATATCAGGGGCAGGACTGGGTAACGCAGCTCGACAAGCCTACCAAAACGCTGGAAGATATTACGGGCAAGAAAATCAAGTACTTCGCCTACCCCTTCGGCCTCTGGAATACGCAAGCTTTTCCCGAGCTGAAGCAGCGCGGCTTCGTGGCCGCTTTCTCGCTGGCCGAAAAGCGCGACCAGCAAGACCCGCTTTACAC
>CALMOO010000763.1:5865-9261 GCA_937871705.1 uncultured Hymenobacter sp. | reverse complement strand
GTGCTCATCGATGTGGGCAGCTCCACCGTCGAGCCGGGGCCATCGATTTTGATTTCCTGTCCGTTGGAGTCGAACATGGTGATTTTTACTTTATCCTTATCCACGCGCTGCGTGGTTTCGTAGCGCAGGCGGCCAGCGGTGGGGGCGGTGGTTTGGGCAGTGGCCAGGTGGGCGGGCAGGCCGCCGGCGAGTGCGCCGGTCAGGGCCAGCCAGAATAAATTGGACATGAAAAGAGGGGTAAAATCGACGCTGCAAAGGACGAAGTCCCCCGTGTAAAGCATTGTTATTCTTTGTTAATGATTGTTAACGCGACCTTTTTGGCCTTCGGCTAGCCGTACTTTTAGGTCACTTTTACTTTCCCATGAAACGTCGTCTGCGCTTTATTTTCGGCTTGCTGACCTTGTGCCTGCTCGGCAGCTATGGCTTCCAAGCCTACTGGCTCTATGGTAGCTACCGGCTGGGCCAGGCGCAGTTTGCCCGCACCACCCGCGAGGCCCTGGAGGCCGTGGTGCAGCGTCAGCAGCTCGGCCGCGCCAAGAAAGTATTTGACATCAAATTCAACGACTACACCACGCCCGGTGCCCCCCCTGGCCAGCCCCGCCACTGGCACATCGAGCGCCTCGACACCGTGCCTGCTTCGACCCAAAGCACTCGCCGGAACTCGGGGGTGCCCGCCCGGCAGCCCTCGGTACTGCTGCGCCCAGCCATCACGGACCGCCATCGGCCGCTCCAGACCGAGCAGGCCCGCGCCGCACACACCGACTCGTTGGCGCGGCAGCTCTCGCGCTTCGTTATCAGTAACTGGTACCGCGAGCGGCCCGTGAACTTGGCGCAGCTAGCGCTTGCCTACCGGGCCGAATTGCGCCAGCGCCAAGCCGCGCAGCCTTTCCGGCTCGACACGCTGGCCGCCGGTGGAGTACCGGCGGCCGTGCAGGCAGGCTTCACCCTGCACACCCCAGCCGTGCCGCTCAACCCCGTGCAGGGACCAGCGCTAATGGCCTCGTTTCGCCCCCCACGGGGTATGTATTGCGGGGCATGGCGGGCAGTCTAGCAGGCTCAGTTGCGCTGCTGGTGCTTACCACAGGCTGCTTCTGGTTAATGCTGAGCACAATACTGCGGCAGAAAAAGCTTTCGGAAGTCAAAACTGACTTCATTAACAACATGACCCACGAGTTGAAAACGCCGCTGGCCACGGTGTCGGCTGCCGTGGAGGCCCTGCAGGATTTTGGGGCGCTACGCGACCCGCGCCGGACGGATGCTTACTTGGACATGGCCCGCCAGGAGCTGACGCGGCTTTCCAACCTAGTCGAAAAAGTGCTGCACATCGCCGTAGAGGACCGGCAGGGCCGTATCCTGACCCTGCACCCCGAGCCCGTGCAACTGGCCGACCTAGTGGCCGAGCAGGTGAGCCGTCACGAGCTGCAAGCCACCAAGCCTGTGGATTTTGACGTGGCTATTACCTCTACTGAGCCCCTGCTGCTCGACCGCCTGCACCTGGGGGGCGTGCTCAACAACCTGCTCGACAATGCCCTTAAGTACTCGGGGGAGCGCGTGCGCATCCGTATCTGGGGGCAGCGGCAGACAGGCGGCTGGCAGCTCACGGTGGCCGACGATGGTTTCGGCATCGCACCCGATTACCAGGAAGCGGTGTTCGACCAGTTTTTTCGAGTTCCAACTGGTAACCTGCACCCGGTCAAAGGCTTTGGGCTGGGCTTGTACTACGCCCGTCAGGTGGTAGCCGGCCATGGCGGCCGCATTAGCCTGCGCAGTGAGGTAGGACGCGGCAGCGAGTTCAGCATCTGGCTGCCTTTAGCAAGTAACAATGAGTAAGCAGCCCGTAGTACAACCTACTTTACTGTTAGTAGAAGACGAACTCTCCCTTGCTTGCATCGTGCAGGACAGCCTTGAAACCCGGGGTTTTACCGTGCACCACGCGCCCGACGGCGAGCAGGGTTGGCAGCTTTTTCAGCAATTGAACCCCGACCTTGTGGTGGCCGATGTGATGCTGCCCGTCCGCGATGGCTTCGAACTGGCCCGCCAGATTCGGCACATTAATGCCTCAGTACCCATTATCTTCCTTACGGCCCGCTCGCAGCCGGCTGATGTGGTGCTGGGGTTCGAACTGGGTGGCAACGACTACGTACGTAAGCCCTTCAGCCTCGACGAGCTGGTGGTGCGCATCCGGGCGCTGCTGGGGCGGGTGCCGGTACTAACACCCGCCCCGGCGGCGGGGCCGCTGACCATTGGGCGCTACCGTTTTGACTACCCCCAGCAGCGCCTGCGCTTAGTCGATGGCAACCAGTTCGAGGTGCAGTTAACGCACCGCGAGGCCGAGTTGCTCAAGTGCCTGCTTAACCAGCAGGCCCAAGTACTGACGCGCACGGCCGTGCTGCGCGAGTTGTGGGGAGACGATAGCTTTTTCAACGGCCGCAGCCTCGACGTGTTTATCACCCGCCTGCGCCGCTACTTGCGCCACGACCCTAACGTGCAGATACTGAACGTGCGCGGCGTAGGCTATAAGTTGCTGACTTAGTTGTTTTACAGCAAAAAGTGCTATGGCTTGGAAAGGAGCTCTTCTAATTTTCAGTCTCAGTACAACTCTTGGAAATTACTATCTGTCGGACGGAAGAAGCAAGCCACGTGCTGTCCAAGTTTACACGACCACCTCAGCCCACCTTGAAAGACACTCCAGTACATACTGTTATGAAGAGTATGTACACGTTCAATCCTTAGGCACTAGCAGTTATCGGCGACAAGTGGGTCTGCAGTCAGCTGGTTTTCTTTTCAGTTACAAGCCAAATGCCTGACGATCGTTGACGCGCAAACTGTAGAAGTAATTCTTTCACAGGATTTGCTAGTCCATTACCCGCTGGTACAAGGGTAGGAACAAGCGTTTGCAGGGTTAGCTCCTGTTAGGAGAAAATGAGGAATCAAAGGTTGGCTAGAATTTGAGGGGATAGTAAGCCTTGCGGCCATCGGGGTAAACTCCTCCTAACAGGATGCCTGTGCCTGGCACCGCCTGATTCAGGTAGGCTTGCGCCTCAGTGGGCTGGCGCACGGCATTTTTGTCGATGCGCGTGATGATAAATCCCTCCTCAATGCCACTTTCCCGGAGGTAGCTACTGGCAATCTCTGTAAGCTGAACGCCCCCCTTGATACCTAGTTCGTTTTGCAAGCGGCTCGGTACAGGGTTTGGCGTTTAGCTTAGCTCCCTGGTACTCAACAGCGACGGCTTCCGGTGCTTCGTGCACGAAGGCCGTCGTGTTGGTGGCATTAAGAAGCGTGGCGGTCGTCGTCTGTTGCTCATTGCCGCGCAAGTAGCCTACGTTGATCTTATTGCCGGGCCAGTAGCGTGCTACCTGTTCCTGTAGCTGCGCGGCCGTATTCACGGGCATT
>CALMOO010000763.1:0-5855 GCA_937871705.1 uncultured Hymenobacter sp. | reverse complement strand
ATTCCGTTGAGGTCCGTGATGATGTCGCCTACCCGTAGGCCAGCGGCGGTTGCCGCGCTGTGCTCAGTCAGGCTTTGTACCAAAACGCCTTTTAAAGTAGATAACTTTTTTTCGGCGGCTAAGCGCGCATCTACCTCCGCTACGCGCACGCCAAGTATGGCTCGCTGCACTACCTTATACTTGAGCAGGTCGTCCACTACTTTGCTGACGAGGCTGCTGGGAATAGCAAAGCCATAACCTCCGTAGGCACCCGTTTGCGGGGAGATGGAAGCGGCGGCATTAATGCCGACTAAGTCGCCGCGGGTATTCACCAGCGCGCCGCCCGAGTTCCCCGGGTTGATGACGGCATCAGTCTGAATGTACGATTCAACGCTGCCAGGCTGGTCACGGGCGAGCAGGCCCAGCGTACGACTTTTCGCCGATACGATGCCGACCGTCACGGTGGAGGTTAGATCAAAGGGATTACCCACGGCGAGCACCCACTGGCCTACTTTCACCTCGTCCGAGTTGCCGTACTTCAGGAAGGGCATGTTATCGGCCTTCACCTTCAGCACGGCTAGATCGGTGCTAGGGTCGGCACCTACCAACTGCGCGTCAAAGGTGCGTTTGTCGCCCAGCACTACACTAATCTTGGAGGCCTTCGCAATGACGTGATTATTGGTGACGATATAGCCGTTGGCAGTGATAAGCACGCCCGACCCAGAACCTTCTCCCCTCCTAGCTTCCTCTCCGCGTGGTCCTTGTCCTTCCATCGGAGCGCCGAAGAACTGCCGTAGCAACGGGTCCATCTGCAGCAGACTATTTTGCGGCTGCCCTTGCGGGTCAACTCTGTATTCCGTCATAACGTGCACCACGGCTGGCGCTGCAGTTGCCGCGGCGGCGGCGAAACTGCTGCCAGCTAAAGCAAGCGCCTCACTGCGCACGGTGGACACCAAGTGTAGAGTAGGGCCTGAAGCTAGGGAGGCAGGAGCAAAGGGCAGGATAACGAGCGATTTTTTGCATAGCTTGTAGGCTCCCACGGCTACACTCCCGCCCAGCATGGCGGAGATTAGTAACCCGAGCATCACGTACTTTATTTGCATGAGTAGGTTTGCTTGAAAGAAAAGGTGAAATTACAAGCTAGCTCGCCTGACGCGCAAGTGGTAGCTAATCCATCTTTAGCGACTGGCTGATTAGAGTATCGAGCAGTAGTCTCGGTGTTCATAAAGCGGGCTACGGGAGCCACTTCAGCATTAGCTAGTAGCAGCATAGAAATTGGCGGAGGTTGAAGGCGACCGTCTGCCCAACGACGCCTGGATAACAAGCCAGTATTTAGCAGGGTGTTTCTGCGCGAGTGGTGCGCGGTACAAGGTAATATTTTGCACTGGGGCGAACCCGGTAAGCTTACCTAAAACGTCTAACTTGAGCGCTTTAATAGCTTATGTCGCCTCGAGCTGCCTGATGCTGACGCGGTCCGCATCGTTTCACCGGCTTGCCCAGAAACCGGTGAATCATGTTCAGGCAACTGGCTGAGGAAGCAGCAATTTAGTACAACTTACTACAAGCAGTCGTAAATCTATAGCTCAAGAAGATTCACTTCAGGGCTTACGCATTAAACTGTAACTAGTGTGCTAGGAGCTGAATTTTAGTTCTTTACATACCGAAAAGGCCTTTATGCTCAACCAACTAGTTGCTTCTTTCGCCACCCTCCCTGACCCACGTTGCGCTGGCCGCACCCGACACTGCTTACGCAATAGGATTGTCATCGCCGGGTGTGCCGTGGTGGCCGGGGCCGGAACGTCGGGGACATCGCCCACTATAGACGCATGAAGCACATTCAGTTGGCCACCTTCCTGGACTTACCCCACGGCATTCCCTCGCATGACACTTTCCGGCACGTCTTTTCGCTGATGGACCCGCAGGGACTGGAATAGTGCTTCTGCCAATGGCTGGTCACCATTGCGCCAGCCTTGCCGCGCGAGGTGGTGGCCGCGGATGGCAAAACTATCCGCTACTCCTTTGATTAGGGACTATGCTTGACTAATACCATCGTCACGCTACATGCGTTGGGCTGCCAGTAGGCGATTGCCAGCAACTATTGACTTAGCAGGTAGATCATATTCTGGCCATAAAAAGGAACCAGGTCCGGTACCATCGCGCCGTAAAGGCTACTGACAATACACTCGTGTTAATCGCTAGGCCAACTACCCGCCACCCGCCCGACTACGATGCCTGGGACGATGGGTCCGGCGTCGCGTCTAAGTGCTACCTCTCTGGGCTAAGATAGCGGTCGTACGGGATTGGCCCAGCCTAGGGGCTATCAGCGCGGTCGAAACGATTCGCTATTATTTGACTAATCGTCCCGATGCATCAGCGGTGCTGATGGAGGCTATCCGCCGCCACCGGGCAAGTGTAAACAATCTACATTGGGTACTCGATGTTATGTTTCGGGAAGACGAAGTGCGCAGTCGTGACCGGGTAGCTACCCGTAGCTTTGCCGTCCTGCGTGAATTGGCCTTCAACCTTTTGTAGCAAGGATGGTCCTGCGCAAGTAGTCTATCACTATTGAGTGCCCTACGCCTCGGCCCAGCCCGCTACGGTAGGTTTGCCCAGGCATATTTAATGAATTTGAACATGGCTGATTCCGCAATATTTATAGCTCGTATCAAGGATACCTTCCCCCGCGAAGAGTTTGCTGCCAAAAGCCTGTTGGTAAAGGAGGGGGCCTTGGCCAAGAAGCTGTTCTATATCGAGACTGGCGGCTGCCGCGGCTGGTTCACCACCGGCGAAGGCAAAGAGGTGACCATGAATTTCGGATTTGAAGGCAGCTTTGTGTCGTCAATGGAAACCCTGCTGGCCGATGAACCCAGCTGGTATAGCGTAGAAACCTTGGAACCCACGGTGGCCTATAGTATCCCAATCAGTACGTTTAAAGAGCTGAAAGCTACCTCCAGAGAATGGCAGGCAGCTTACGGAGAGTACGTTGAACAAAGGCTATTGCACTATCAGCAGCTATTTATTTCCCGCCTCAAAGACAACCCGGCAACCAGATACCGTGCCTTGCTGGCCCACCATCCCGAAGTCATTCGCCGGGTGCCCCAGCACTATATCGCTTCCTTTCTGGGCATTACGGCCGTGTCGCTCAGCCGCATCCGTAACCGCAAGTGAGAACTTAACAATTGTTATCGCCGGTCGGAATCTTACTCGCTTGTTTTGCCTCCACAAAACTTTACGGCGATGAACCACACGACAGTATTACTTATCGGCGCAGGCCCTGTGGGCCTCACCTTGGCCTGCGAACTGGCTCGGCGCCAGACACCTTATCGGCTGGTTGAACGCGCTGCCGAGCCGCCCCGCGGCTCCCGGGGGAAGGGGCTGCAACCGCGCAGCCTGGAAATCCTTCACGACCTGGGCCTTGCGGAAGCTCTGCTGGCCGCTGGCTCGACCGACCTGCCCTACCGAAAATTCAATGGCAACCAGTTACTTGGTGAATCACCCCGCCGCGTGGTGGAGCGCGCCGATACTCAGTATCCTAAAACACTGCTGCTGCCGCAATATGCCGTAGAAGAGTCCCTACGGGCGAAGCTTCATGAACTGGGTGGCGCAGTGGAATGGGCCACCGAATTGGGGGCATTTTCTCAAACCGCTACCGGCATCACCTGCCGCCTGGAACATCCGAACTGGACCGAGGAGCTGGCGTGCACCTATCTAGTCGCCTGCGATGGCGGCAAAAGCACTACCCGTAAAAAATTAGGTATTCCATTCGTGGGTGAAACACACCAGCAGGAGCAGCTCTGGGTGGGCGATGTGGAAGTGGAAGGGCTCACCCCCGATGCTTGGTATAATTGGTTAAGTCCTGAATTTGGGCTGGCCTTCGCCTTGTTTCCGTTTAAAAATAGCACCAGTTGGCAGCTGCAAGCAGCGATGCCGCCCGATGCCGAGGGCAACGTCCCGACGCCCACCCTAGAAGGCTTTAACCAATTATTTCAAGCGCGCACGCACCTGGAAGGCGTACGGTTCACCAGTAGTAGCTGGCAATCCATTTACCGCGTGAATATCCGCCGGGCCGAGCGCTACCGGGTC
The DNA here is from genome assembly GCA_937871705.1 of uncultured Hymenobacter sp. Lineage (GTDB taxonomy): Bacteria > Bacteroidota > Bacteroidia > Cytophagales > Hymenobacteraceae > Hymenobacter. The sequence continues at coordinate 1,793 of CALMOO010000763.1, read as the reverse complement.
GGCAATGCTTTCCTGGCCGGAGATGCCGCCCACGTACACTCCATCGCCGGCGGCCTGGGCATGAATACCGGCATCCAAGACGCCTATAACCTCGGGTGGAAGCTAGCCGCCGTCAGCAAAGGAGAAGCATCGGACGCGTTACTGGACACCTATGCGGAAGAACGCATCCCCATTGCCGAGTGGCTGCTGCGCACCAGTTCCGAGCGCCAGCAGGTGATGATGCAAGCGGCCACCACCGGAAAAGGGGCTTTCGAAACCCTGGCCACCCCGGATACCACGCAACTCAACCTGCATTACCGCGATAGCTCCTTGACCCGCAAAGGCGAGGTGACGTCCAATGGTTTGCAAGCCGGCGACCGGGCACCCGACGTGCAGTTAGCCCCTGGCCGGTGGCTCTCCGACCAGCTGCGGGGTACCGAATGGAAGCTCCTGCTGGTTGGCCCGACCGAAGGGAAACCTACTCCCAACCTGAAGCTCATCCCAGCCGACAATGAACCGTTGCGCACGGCGTATGGCTTGTCCGACGGAATGGTACTAATTCGTCCCGACGGCTATATCGCCCTCATCGCTTCTGAATGGCGCGAGGTGCCTGAATACTTTGAGCAATTGCGGTAAGCGACAAGGGAGAATTGGCTTGCCCTGCATGCTGGCCACGCCGTCAACTATATGGCGCTTCGCTTCTCGAATCTTATTCATTACAGCGGCTTGCGCTCACCACTACTCTCCAATAGCCTCTTTTTCAGGCAGTAATCACCTTTTTTTGCAGTGTTTAAAGTATATTTCTGGCTGCTCGCCCTTGGGCTAGCTACTTGCGGCACGGCCCGCGCCCAACACCAGTCCCTACGCACCAAAATTGCGCAGTTGGCCCAGACTACCTCGGGCAAAGTGGGTGTGTCGATTCGAGTCCTGGAAACGAACGATACACTCAGCTACCGCGACCACCAGCCTTACGTCTTGCAAAGCGTGTTCAAACTCGCCATTGCGATGGCCGTCTTGCACGCGGTAGACCAGGGGAAATGGCAGTTGGAACAACGCTTCTTCCTCACCAAAGCCGACCTGCCGGCAACGTATAGCCCGCTCCGCGACAAATACCCGGAGGGCAATGTCCGAGTTTCAGTGAAAGAATTGCTCACGTACATGGTCACCGTCAGCGATAATGATGCCTGTGACATTTTGCTTAAACGACTAGGTGGCCTCCAAAAACTAACGGCTTACGTCCGGCAGCTGGGCGTTAACAACATGGTGGTTAAGGCCTCGGAGGCGCAGATGCAGGCCGCGTGGCCCGTACAGTATACCAACTGGAGCTACCCCTCGGCGCAGGTAGAATTGCTTGCTAAAGTGTATCAGCAAACGGCTCTATCGAAAACCAGTAACACGCTGTTGTGGCAACTGCTGCTAGCCACTTCGGTGGGCCCCAAACGGCTGAAGGGCTTGATGCCCGAAGGCACGCCCGTAGCCCACCGCACCGGCACGTCTAGTACCAATGCGCAGGGACTCTCGCCCGGCACCAATGACGTCGGCATCCTGCAGTTGCCCAACGGCCAGCACCTAGCCATCGCCGTTTTTGTCACGGATTCCTACGCCGATATGACGGCTCGCGAACAGGTCATCGCCAAAATCGCGCGCGCCGCTTACGACGAGTTTGCGCCAGAAAAGTAACGCGGCAAACCACTTATCGCCTGCTTAGCCTTTACGCATACTGGGCGCCGCGGCGCTGGAAAACCACGCGCCTATTGCATCAGCTACTCCCGCCAGCTAGGGAGCCTAGCCTAAACAGTCCCCAACCGCCGCTG
>CALMOO010000762.1 GCA_937871705.1 uncultured Hymenobacter sp. | reverse complement strand
GCCGGTCGCTGATATTATACGATGCGCCCAAGCTGCCGCTGTAGTTCTGGAACGTGCTCACGAAGCCCGGAAACTTTGTTTCGGCCCCCGGCGTGGTAGGGGGGGTAGGGCGCTCGTCAGCGTCCAAAAACAAGCTTTGGGCCGAGATGCGGCGCACGTCGTAGCGCAGTCCGCCGCTGAGGTCGAGCCCGCCAAACGATTTTTTCAGCACTCCAAACACGCCGCCCTCGTTCATGGTGTACGCCGGAATCAGGAATTCTTCGCCCAGGTTGCGGTTTTGCTGGCGCAGGCCGGTGGTGCCCACGGCCAGGTTCCAGCCACTAAACTCGGGTAGGTAATAGCGCACTGCGTAGTCCACGGTGCGCAGCTGAAAGTACAGTTGCGCCTCCTCGGGCCGGAGCGCGTCGCCGTACTCGCGGCGCAGGTTCTGCTGGTAGTTCACTTGCAGCGCCAGTCGCCCGCCCTGGTCGCCGATGATGAAGCTGTTGTCGGTGCCCACCCGAAAGTGATTGACGAGCTGGCGCGGCACGGCTAGGCCGTAGCCGTGCAGCTCGTCGTCGCTCACTGGCCGCGATTCTACAGTGTTCCCTACCCCCACATCGCGCACAAAGCGCCCGCTGGCACTGTCGCGCACGCCTTCTATCAGGCCCAGGTTTTGGTTGAAGGTGCTAAGCGTCAGGTGCGAGTAGCCCCAGCTTTTGTTCAGGCCCACGTAGCCGTTGGCGTCCCATTCATTAAAGCCCGAGTTGAAAACCCGGCCGTCGTAGCGGTTGCGGTAGTCGCCGGCCACCTTGCGGGTGCCGCGCACCAGCCAGTTCAGGCCGTTGAGGTTGCCCGCATTCTGAAAGGAGTAGCCCTGCTGGTGGTTGTTGGTCTGGTAGTTGGCCGTGGCCGCGCCCGTGATGTGCCCCTCCGCAATAGGGTCGGGTGCCAGAAAGTTGATAACCCCGGCCATCGCGTCGGAGCCATACAGCAGCGAGCCCGGCCCCTTAATAATCTCGGCTCGGTCGATGCTAAACTCGTCAATCTCAATGCCGTGCTCATCGCCCCACTGCTGGCCTTCCTGCCGGGCGCCGTTGTTGAGGGTTACCACGCGGTTGTAGCCCAGCCCGCGCACTACGGGCTTGCTAATGGCGGCGCCAGTCGTAATCTGGCTAACGCCAGGCGTGTGGGCAATGGCGTCGATGGCATTCGTGGCCGAGGTCTGGTTCAGCCGCGTGCGGTCGATTACGGTAGTCGGCACCGGCGAGCGGCGCAGCTGCGTGGCCTGCGACACGCCCGTGACTACCACCTGCCCGATTTCGGTGGCTGCCGGGCTCAGCTTCACTTCCAACGGCTGGCCGCTGCCCGTGTCCACGGTTTGGCTTACTGTGTTGTAGCCCAGTGAAGTAATCTGCACCGTAAAGCGGCCTCTGGGTAAGTTAGCGAAGCTAAAGCGGCCCTCAGCATCGGTAGCAGTGCCCTGCTTAAGGTCGGGAAAAATAACGTTGACGCCCGGCAGGGCCTCGCCCGTTTTAGCGTCGGTGAGGCGGCCCGTAAACGTGGCAACGGGCCGGGCCCGCGCCGGAGGGGTAGGGGTGCCCGGCAAGGCATCGGGGGCGGCCATCTGGGCCACCGCCGAAAAAACAACAGTGCTCGCCAGCACCACCAGCGAAGTAGTACGAATCATAAACGTAAGAAATAAGGAGGGGCGGCGCGCCGCATGCCTAGTCGGAAGGCAAACCCTGGCTCAGGGCAAGCCTTTGCTGACTTTTTCGCCCGCAGCAGCTTTCAGTAAAAGGCCAGGGGTAGCAAACGCGCATTACTTGGCCCAGCGAGCTGTGCGCAGGATAGCCAAGTGTAAACCCATAGAAATCAATTCAAAAACAACCCGTGCCTCGGCCTCAAGCCAGCGGCTTGCCCGAAGCGACCGGCCTCAGGCCGGCTGCTATAACCACCTAAGCCACTGGCGGGCCGCGCAGCGCCGAGCGCCGCAAGGCCGCTGCCGAGCAGGCCAGCTGCCTGGGCACGGCTAGCGGCTGGTAGCTAAGCTGAAGGGGGGGTAGGGGCACAGCCACCGAGGCCGCGGGCCGAAATGGCACATGGTAAAACTGCTCGGTGTGGCAGTGCGTATGCTTGGTGCTCAGCAACACTTTGCCCTTGCTACGGCTGGCCTGCGCGACCTCGGTAGTGGTGTGGTCGTGGTCGTGCAAGGCCAGAATCCATGCTTCGGGCAGCAGCGTCCGCAAGAGGCAGAGCAGCAGCAGCAAGGCGAGGTAGGGGCGGAGCGCGAGTCGCAACACAGTAACAGCTAATGAGCGCCTACAGCTGGCTGGCCGCAAACGAGAGTTACATCATACTGGCAAAAGTACGGCAGCTAGCAGGTAAGTGTTGTACTGTTTTGCAACTATGATGCAAATATTTTGCTTTTGCTGCCTAGCTGGCGGCGCGCCAGCCATTTGGTTTGCCATTGCTACCCCCTCCAAACCGCGCAAGGCTACCCGTCGACCTCTGCCCCACGCACAGCCACCAAGCCTCTTTTAAGGCCAAAATAAAGTTGAGCCAAGCGCGAGTGAGTAGCTGTTTGTTGGATGGTAAGTAGTTATTTGCGAGGTAAAGCAAAGCTTGGTAGCACTTTATTGCGACCAACAAAGCCGCTGTTTATTGATAATCAACGACATCCACGATTTTCGCCTGCAGTATGATGAGCCCTTGGGCTTATTGCGTTTGGCTTGGGTGTCGGGCAGCAGCCTGCGCACCATGCGCAGCAGCGCCGGGCAGCTGCTTGCGCTGGCCCAGCGGCTGAGAGTGCGCCAGTTGCTGCTCGATATGAACACGGTGCCCTTGATTGGGGCAGCAGATGAAGAGTGGCTGGGCACGGAGTGGATGCCCGGCATCTTGCAGCTGCCGCTCGAACGCCTAATACTGGTGATAGCGCAGGAAGAGCACCTGCATAACCAGATGGTAGTCGATGCGCTGCACGACCTGGTGCAGCCGCTCATTCGGTTCAGCTCCCATTATTTCTCCGACCCCGAAACGGCAGTAGACTGGCTTTCCGACCATTCGCCGCGCCTGCCAGCCTTGCTGGCCGAGTGGGATGGCGTTGCCGCTTCGGCTGCCGGGCCGGAGTAGGCCAGTGCCCGGCCGGTGCGCCCGGCAGCGCCTGGGTGGGCACAACCAAACTGCCGGCCCGAGGGTATACGCGGCCATTGGCTGCGGCTCATGGGTTGCTTGCCGGCTGGAGCTTGCCGGCGGGTTGGGCAGTCTGGCGGGGGTAGGGCTAAGCCACTAAGCCTGCTACGCCGCCACTTCTCTAATTCCGCTATGTTCAAAACAACTTGGTGCCTAGCACTAGTGCTGCTTGCTTCTTCGGCCACCTGGGCGCAGGTGCCACCTTTGCTGGTGGGGCAATGGGAAGCCCGCCAAATCAGCCTAATAGCGCTCCAAAACGCCCCGGATTCCGTGCGCGAGCGCCTCGATGTTCCGGCGATAGGCGACCTCAACGTGGCCATCATGCGCGGCGAAGAGCGGCTATTGGTCGATTTTCGGGCCGATGGCAGCTACCAGTTTTCCGTAACGCGCGGTGCGCAGCTGGTGCGCGCCGAAACCGGCACGTACTCGGTAGCCCACGACACCCTGTACGCCAGCAGCCCCGGCAGTGCGGGCGGCTCATCCTTCAACGAGCAACGGCTCAGCCGGCTCACGCGCCGCGGCCTGAGCCTCGTGTTTCTGGTGGGTAGCGAGCTGCCAGGTGTAGTGGAAGAGATTGAGTACCGGCGCCTTAAGCCCTAGCCGCAGCTAAGGCAGAGGTTGGGTATTCAGCCTGAGTAGGCGAGCAAAGGCAACTACCTGCTTCCGTTGCTTATGCAACCCTTGCTGGCTGCTAAAGGCTCTCTAGCGAGCCGCATCTTTGAGCGGTTACCCCGCCGCTGGGCTGTAAATACTAGTAGCTCTAGCCAATAGAATATCAGCTAAGGATAGTAGGTTCATGATTTCTGTCAATATGATAAAATAAAGAAAGATATGGCTGATGGATTTGACATATATAGTTTCATATGCAAAGCTTACTACTAAGCTGTCAAGCATATGGCATCGTTCCCGTCGTGTTCTCATTGGACTTAAGAAAGAGGAAATATATTTTGTTTTTTTTAGAACTTTCCGCAACCAGGTGATGCTTTTTTTCGTAGGTCCGGTTCTTCCGTAATTTCTGCACCTGCTCATCAGTCGAACATTAGTTTTTAGGATGTGTTGCTATTCTGCCTTCTAAGGCATTTATATGATTATCAACCAAATAAAAGAATTTAACGTCCAGCACGACGAAGCCCTGCACCTGCTGCGGGTGGAGTGGGCGGGCGGCCGCGACATGAGCCGGCTACGACAAGCCCTCCGGCAGTTGCAGCAGCTAGCCATTCGCCTGCACATTACTCATGTGTTGCTAGGGCTAGACAGCCTGCCCGACATTTCGGCGTATGACCAAATTTGGCTCGGGACGCACTGGCTGCCGCGCTTGCAGCAGATGCCTTTGCAGCAAGCCGTGGTGGTGCTTTCGTCTAAGCAGGTGTACAACCAACATGCCATTGAAACTATGCTGATGATGAGCAAAATAAATTTTAACTCAGATATTCAGTTCTTTACGCAGGCGCTGGCGGGCATGCATTGGCTCACCGATGGGTCGGCGCGCCTGCCGGCTCTGCTAGCCGAGTGGGTGGCGGCCTATGGCCCGGCCCTACCCCCCCTGCGTGGGCTAAGTGAGCCTCGCGCCATGTACCGCCACTCGTAGCAGCCTTGCCACTGCCAACCTGGCAGGCGCCACTACCTTGGAACAGCCTTTGAGCCAGCCGGCTGACCAGCACCCCGCACAGGGGCCGCCGGTCAGCTTTTTTGTTTTTCACCTACCAGCTATTCCGATGTCCGAAACCGGCTCCATCTCCATCCATACCGAGAACATCTTTCCCATTATTAAGAAGTTCTTGTATTCTGACCACGAGATTTTCCTGCGGGAACTGGTCAGCAACGCCGTCGATGCTACCCAGAAGCTCAAGAGCCTGGCCGCGCTGGGCGAATACAAAGGCGAGCTGGGCGAGCTGAAAGTGCGCGTGACGGTTGATAAAGAAGCGCGCAAAATCACGATTTCCGACCACGGCCTGGGCATGACGGCCGACGAAATCAAGAAGTACATCAACCAGATTGCTTTCTCCGGCGCCACCGAGTTTGTGGAGAAGTACAAAGAGAAAGACGCGCAGGCTAAAGACCAGATTATCGGTCAGTTTGGCTTGGGCTTCTACTCGGCTTTCATGGTGTCGAGCGAAGTGGAAATCTGGTCGCAGTCGCACCAAGAAGGCGCCCTGACGGCACACTGGACGTGCGATGGCAGTACGCAGTTTACCCTCGATGAGCCCACCGGTGAGCACGCCAAAGCCGAGCGCGGCACCGATGTGGTGCTGCACGTAGCCGAAGACTCGGACGAGTTTTTGGAAGAGGCCCGGCTACGCACCATCCTCACCAAGTACTGCAAGTTCTTGCCCATTCCAATTGAGTTCGAAGGGCAGCTTATTAACGATACTACCCCCATCTGGACCAAGCAGCCCGCTGACTTGACCGATGAGGACTACAAAAAATTCTACCAGGAGCTCTACCCCATGTCGATGGATGAGCCCTTGTTCTGGATTCACCTCAACGTGGACTACCCCTTTAACCTGACGGGTATTCTGTACTTCCCGAAGGTGAAGGATGAGCTGCAATTCTCGCGCAACAAGATTCAATTATTCTCGCGCCAGGTGTTCATCACCGACGAGGTGAAGGACGTGGTGCCCGAGTTCCTGATGCTGCTGCACGGCGTAATCGACTCGCCCGATATTCCGTTGAACGTGTCGCGTAGCTTCTTGCAAGCCGACGCCGCAGTGCGCAAAATCAACACCTACATCACCCGCAAGGTGGCCGACAAGCTGGGCGAGCTGTTCCGTAAGGACCGCGCTGCTTACGAAGAAAAGTGGAACGACATTGGGCTATTTGTGAAGTATGGCATGCTCTCGGATGAGAAATTCTACGAGCGCGCTAAGGACTTCGTGTTGCTCAAGAGCGTGAGCAGTAAGCTTTATACCCTCACCGAGTACACCGAATTCATCCAGGCCAACCAGCAGGATAAGGACGGTAACACCGTGGTGCTTTACACCACTGACGCCGAGCAGCAGCACGGCTTCGTGGCTGCCGCCCAGGAGCGCGGCTACGACGTGCTAAACATGGACCAGGTGCTCGACCCGCACTTCATTGGCCAACTTGAGCAGAAGCTGGAGAAAACCACCTTCAAGCGCGTTGACTCGGCCACGGCCAGCCAGCTTGTAGAGAAGGAGGAAGCCCAGACCAGCGTGCTGAGCGAAGACGACCAGACCAAGCTGAGCGACATCTTTAAGACGGCCATCAGCAACGATGCCATGCACGTCAAAGTGGCGGCCCTTTCGCCGCAGGATGCGCCGGTGGTCATCACCCAAAACGAATTTATGCGTCGCATGAAAGA
>CALMOO010000761.1 GCA_937871705.1 uncultured Hymenobacter sp. | reverse complement strand
TTTCACGTGCTGATTATTGACGACGGCTCGCCCGATGGCACGGGCGCCATTGTACACGGGCTGCTGGCCGAGTTTGCGGGGCGCCTGTTTTTGGAAGAGCGCGCCGGCAAGCAAGGCCTGGGCACGGCCTACATTTATGGCTTTCGGTGGGCGCTGGCGCGAAGCTATGAGTATGTGTTTGAGATGGATGCCGACTTTTCGCACAACCCGCACGACTTACTGCGCTTGCACGAGGCCTGCGCGGTGCAGGGCTACGACCTGGCCATCGGCTCGCGCTACAGCGACGGCGTCAACGTCGTGAACTGGCCCATGAGCCGGGTGCTGATGTCGTACTTCGCCTCCAAGTACGTGCGCTTCATCACGGGCATGCCCATTCACGATGCCACGGCGGGCTTTAAGTGCTACGCCGCGCGGGTGCTGCGGTCTATCGACCTGAGCAAGATACATTTCGTGGGCTACGCCTTCCAGATAGAGATGAAATGGCTGGCCTATTGCCTGGGCTTTAAGCTCAAGGAAGTGCCCATCATTTTCACCGACCGCACGCGGGGTCACTCCAAGATGTCATCGGGTATTTTCAAGGAAGCCCTGTTTGGCGTGGTGCAAATGAAGCTGAGCAGTCTGGTATCGCCGCCCCGCCGGGTGGGGTAGTGAGGTGGAGTAGAGACCTGTTTCTACTCACCAATTCACTAACTCACCTCCACAGTTGACCAATAAGCGCAGCTTTTGCGTATTCATGGGGCCGACGCTGCCGCATGAAAAATACTCCGCTATTCTGGATTCTGTTTAACCTGTTCGTAATCGGGCTCTTGCTGCTCGATTTGCTGGTGCTTAATCGTCGTGCCCACGCCATCAAGCTGAAAGAGGCGCTGGGTTGGAGCGCCTTCTGGATATCCTTATCGCTGTGCTTCAACTTCCTGGTTTACCGCACTATGGGCCGCGAAGCGGGGGTAGAGTGGCTCACGGGCTACCTCGTCGAAAAAGCCCTGAGCGTAGACAACCTGTTTGTGTTCTTGCTCATCTTTACCTACTTCAAGGTGCCGGCCGAATACCAGCACCGCATTTTATTTTGGGGCGTGCTGGGTGCATTGGTGCTGCGCGGCATCTTCATTGTGGCCGGGGCGGCGCTGCTGGCCAAGTTCCACTTTTTGCTGTACGTGCTGGGCGCGTTCCTCGTGTATACGGGCGTGCGCATGGGCCTGAGCGACAGCGGCGAGCCCGAAATTAATCCCGAAGGCAACCCTATTGTGCGCTTTCTAAGCCGGCACCTGCCCATTACGCGGCAGCCTGAGGGCGGCAAGTTTTTTATCAGGCGCGAGGGCGTGCGTTTTGCTACCCCCCTGCTAGTGGTGCTAGTGTTGGTCGAGACGACCGATGTGGTATTTGCGGCCGATTCTATCCCGGCCATCCTGGCTATCTCGCGCGATACGTTTGTGGTGTACACCTCCAATGTGTTTGCACTGCTGGGGCTACGGGCCCTATACTTTGCCCTGGCCAGTCTAATGC
>CALMOO010000760.1:1716-3949 GCA_937871705.1 uncultured Hymenobacter sp. | reverse complement strand
CCCATGTTCTCGATAGGGTCGCGCAGCTCAATTTCTTTAGCTACGGTCACACCGTCCTTAGTGATGCTCGGGGCACCGAACTTCTTGTCAATAATGACGTTGCGGCCTTTTGGCCCAAGGGTTACTTTAACGGCGTTAGCCAGTTTGTTGACGCCAGCTTGCAGCTTTGCACGGCCTTCGGTGTCAAATAGGATGTTCTTAGCCATTTTGGGCGGTTAAGTTAAGAGTAGTAAGATGGTAAGTGCTCAGGAGCAGCGCTTTAGAGAACAGCCAGAATGTCTTTTTCCTGCATGATGAGGTAATCCTCGCCATCCAGCGTGATTTCGGTGCCGGTCCACTTGCCGTACAGCACTTGGTCGCCTTCTTTCACCTGGGGCTTAATGAGGGTTCCGCTGTCAGCGGTGCGGCCTTCGCCAACGGCTACCACTTCGCCGCGCTGGGGCTTCTCCTTAGCGGTGTCGGGGATGATAATGCCAGACTTGGTAGTGGCTTCGGCGGCGGCAGCTTTAACGACTACGCGGTCGGCCAGCGGTTTAATGCTCAGTGCCATGTGTTGAATTGTGGGAATGATGTTTTGGGAACTAAAAACGTGGAAGTTCTACGGCGGCGATTGACACTAAATGTGCCAACCCCCCAAACCTGACAGAATGTGCGGCAATAGGAGCCGGATTGGCAGAACCGTATGGAACTTGGTGACAGAGCCCGCCGCAATGGCTGCTAAAGCGGCCCACTGTAGTCGGGCATATTTGGCGTAAAGCAGGGGGGTAAGGACGCAAAAAAGCCAGTAGCTGTACCGCATTTGGCGGTTGCTACTGGCTCTTTACAAGTTAGAAGTATCCGCTCGCTTACTTGCTTGGTTGCGGAACGGTGGCTGGCGCAGGGGTAGGGGCCATGGCCGGAGCGGCCGCGCCCGGTACCGGAGTAGCCGGTGCCGGCGCTGCTGGCAGGCGCACTTGCTGCGCGCGTTGCTGGTTAACGCTGCGGGTAGGCGCCTCGCCGGTGCTTACCATGTGCGTGCCGAGCGAGAGTACTATCAAGCCAATAGCGAAGCCCCAAGTGAGCTTTTCGAGCAGGTCGCCGGTACGCTTCACGCCCATCAGGTTGGCTGCGCCGCCTGACCCGAACTGGTTGCTGAGGCCACCGCCTTTCGGGTTTTGGGCCAGTACCACGAGGGCCAGCAGCAAGCACACAAGCAGAATAAAAACGATGAGGAAGGTAAACATGGGAAAAGGAAAAGCTACGCCGAAGGGCGCAAAGAATCAATTTGAGCTGCAAAGTACGCCATTTTTTCCGGCTGTTTCACCATTAGGCGCTCATAAATCGCAATAGCGCGGTCAGTTTTGCCTTGCCGGGCCAAAATTTTAGCCAGGTTTTCCGATGCTAGGTCTGGCACTGCTTGCGTGCTGCGCCCCGAAAGGTCGGGCTGCTCCTCCGCCTCGGCATGCAGCGGAGGTAAGATAGCCCGCCGCCGAGCCGCGGCTTGCGGCGCCTTTTGCAAAAAGCTGTTTATCAGCTCCTTTGCATCAGGTAATGGGGAAGCAGCGGGGGCAGCCTGAGCGGCGGCCAAATGAGCCAGAAGCAACGCATCAGGCGCAAAAAACTCATTGGCAGGGGGTAGGGCAGTGCTCGGCAGCAGCGCTTCGGGACTGGCTACCAGGCTGTATTCAGCCAGCGCTTCGAACTGCAGGCAAAATCCTAAGCGGCTGCCTTCGCCGGGCGCATAGCCTACGTCCGCTACCCCACTAAATGGGGGAATGTTGGCCAGGGCTTTAGGAATAGCAATGGGCGCAGCCTCCAGTTCAGCAAGGTGGTAGGGAACAATCTCAGCTGGCTCAGCATCAGCCAAGCCAAACTCACAGCGGGCTGCCACTGCCTCTGCGGGAGGCCGAATAGGAGGCGCCTGCGCAGGTAGCTCAGCTTCTGGTAGAATGTCTTCTGGTAGCTGTGGCTCCTCGCTAGCTGGCTGTTCTGGTAGCGGCAGCTCAGTAGGAGCTGTTTCTGGGGCTAGCTGCACTACATCTGGCTCAGCAAAGTCGGCTACTGAGGTAGGGGCAGCAGGCAGGGGCACCATGGTAGACCTGGCCGGCGGGCCGCTTACCTCTGCCTCAGCCAGTACCGCATCGTCTCCTTCAGCCAGTATCAGCTCGGCCAAGGGGGTAGGCTTGGTTTCGATGAGCTGGCGCAGTAGGGCTCGGTCAGTGGCGTAAGTGGCCGCGCGGCGCAGGCGCTGGCC
>CALMOO010000760.1:0-1706 GCA_937871705.1 uncultured Hymenobacter sp. | reverse complement strand
GCTTTTGCCAGCAGCAGGTGCGCCGTCTGGCAATACGGAAAAGCCAGCGCCAACTGCTCCAGCTCATGCACATCGGCCCCGGTGAGGGTGGCAGGGTGGGCGAGCAGTTGAAGCAGTGTGGGGCGGGTCATCAGGTTACGTAAGAGAGATTTTAGGATGCAAAGGTGCTGCTTAATCGTAGAATTAACTGGCAAAGTGCTCCTGAAAAACAGAAAAGCTGCTTCGCTAAGCTGACCGCTGCGCAGCGCACGACTTACCCGAAGTTAGGCTTAACTACCAGTTGGCGACAGATTTATTGAACATATCAGTGATGATGTTGCGCGTGATATTGCGTACGGAGCTCTGGTCATTGTTCACGGTAGCAATATCCTGGGTAGCCAGAAAGTCGGCCTGGCTTTGAAAAGTCTGCTCAAAATCCTGCTTCGTATTCTTCGTATTAGTAAAGCGCAGCTGCACCTGAATGGTGAGGCGGTTGGCGCCGGCCTGGCTTACTACGCCCACCTGCTGAATAGCGGCCGGCGCATAGTCGTAAGCTACAATGCTGCCCTCAAACTGCAAGTCACCATCGCGCGGTACCAGTTTGAGCGTGGTATTGCGCTGAAAATAATCCTTGATATCCTCCGTAAAGCGCTGGCTCAGCGAAGCAGGAGCATTGGGGGCCGTGCTGGAGAAAGTCTGGATTGAAATAGTTTTTACCGTGGGGTCAATGTTGGTGCCATTAAAAGAATACACCCCGCAGCCGCTCGCCGCCAGCAGCAGGGGTAGGGCGAGTAGCCCGAGCGCCCGGCGCCGGCCGGCGGTAGCTGGTTTACGAGTGTAAATGGAGTTAAGCCGATTCCAAATCATACTGTTTCAGCTTGCGGTAAAGCGTGCGTTCGGAGATGCCCAGGTCCTGAGCAGCGTATTTACGTTTGTTATGGTGCTTCTTCAAGGCCTTGAGAATCATTTCTTTCTCAATTGCATCGAGCGAAAGTGTCTCCTCCTCGGTTTCGTGAGGAATATCCTCGGTTTGTGTATCCTCGTCTTCGTCGGCGTAAGAAGGCTGCGTGGCTACGTCAACGCGCAACGGCGCGGGGGGTAGCAAATACCCGTTGTTTTCGGGTGGGGCATCCGGGCCAGGGTAGGGCGACGACTCACCTAGATTTGTAAACAAATGGCTGTTTTGGCGCAGCAGTTCCTGGGCATCGGCCGTGGGGCGGGGCCCGCTGCCGCTGGCCAGTTCCAGCACCACCTTCTTAAGGTCGGTCATGTCGCGGCGCATATCAAAAAGCAGCCGGTACAGAATATCCCGCTCCGAATAAGAGCCGAAGTTGCCGGCCGCCTCACCAGGCGCACCGTGGCCGGGCAGCAGCGCGGGTAGCTGCGAGGTTTGGGCGGCGGGCAGGTAGGTAGTCAGGCGCGGCGCATCGACTTCCCGCTCTAGCTCCAGCACCGAAATCTGCTCGGCCAGGTTTTTAAGCTGGCGAATATTACCCGGAAATCGAAACCGCGTGAGCAGCCGCACCGCGTCAGGGGTGAGCGAAATAGGCTTAACGCGGTGCTTCTCCGAAAAGTCAGCCGTGAACTTGCGGAAGAGCAAGTAAATATCGTCGCCGCGGTCGCGCAGCGGCGGCACCGTAATCGGCACCGTGTTGAGGCGGTAGTACAGGTCCTCGCGGAACTTGCCCGCCTGCACGCGGTCGAGCAAGTTTACGTTTGTAGCAGCT
>CALMOO010000759.1 GCA_937871705.1 uncultured Hymenobacter sp. | reverse complement strand
TCCCCGGCCCGTGCAACGAGCTGGGGTTGCCGTAGTGTTGCGCCAGAAAAGGCAGCATGGCATCCAGCACTTCGGGGTCGAGGGGGGTAGTGGCGGCGTTATCGAAGTAAGCGTGCATAAATTTTTAAAGCTGTTAGCTCCTGGCTGTTAGCTACTAGCCAGTGTGTAACTACCAGCTTCTTAAAGAAACGCTAGCAGCTAGTAGCCAGAAGCTAACAGCTAATTTTAAGCCGAGATTATTTCCTTAATATCGGCAATAATTTTTTGGGCCAAATGCTCGGCCGTCGCATTCGAGTCCGACTCGGCGTAGATGCGAATAATCGGCTCGGTATTCGACTTGCGCAGGTGCACCCACTCTTTCCCGAACTCAATCTTGACGCCATCAATCGTGTTTACCGGCTGCTTGGCGTAGCGCTGCTCCATCAGCTTCAGCACATTATCGGTGTCGATAGTCGGCGTTAGCTCGATTTTGTTCTTAGAAATAAAATAGCTGGGGTAAGAATTCCGCAGCCGGCTCATGGTGAGGCCTGATTTTGCTAAATGTGTCAAAAACAAGGCAATGCCCACCAGCGCGTCTCGGCCATAATGCAATTCCGGGAAGATGATGCCGCCATTGCCTTCACCGCCAATAATGGCTTGCGTTTCCTTCATCTTAGTCACCACATTCACCTCACCCACAGCGGCTGCGGTGTAAGTGCCGCCGTGCTTTTCAGTTACGTCGCGCAGGGCGCGGGTGCTACTGAGATTGCTCACCGTGTTGCCGCCCCCGTGCTGTTTAAGCACGTAGTCGGCTACGGCTACTAACGTGTACTCTTCGCCGAACATCTCGCCGTTCTCGCTCACCAAAGCTAGGCGGTCTACATCGGGGTCTACCACGATGCCAAGGTCAAAACCGCCCTTCTCCAGCACCTTAGCAATGTCGCGCAGGTTTTCGGGCAGGGGCTCGGGGTTGTGCGCAAAATCACCCGTCGGCTCGCAGTGCAGCTTTTCGATTGTTTCTACCCCTAGAGCGGTCAGCAATTGCGGCACGGCCAAGCCACCCGAAGAGTTCACGGCATCAACCACCACCCGAAATTTTTGCGCCCGAATAGCTTCCACATCCACCAGCGGCAAAGCCAGAATGGCGTCGATGTGCGCCGTCAGCGTGGTATCGTCGGTGAGGTAGCGACCCAGTTTGGTCACGGGCGCAAAGTCAAACGCCTCACTTTCAGCCAAGGCTAATACCTGCTGCCCATCGGCTTCGGAAATGAACTCGCCGGCCGCGTTCAGTAGCTTTAGCGCATTCCACTGCTTGGGATTGTGCGAGGCCGTCAGGATAATGCCGCCCGCGGCCTGGCGGGCCGGCACCACTAGCTCGACGGTAGGCGTAGTCGACAGGCCGAGGTCGAGTACATCCAGCCCTAGGCCCTGTAAGGTAGCCGCTACCAAGCGGCTCACCATCTCGCCCGACAGCCGGGCATCGCGCCCAATCACAATCAGCTTGCTGCTAGCCTTTTGTGCAACAGCCCAGGTGCCATAGGCAGCCGCATACTTTACCACGTCGAGCGGCGTCAGGCCTTGCCCAACTGGTCCGCCGATGGTGCCGCGAATACCGGAGATAGATTTTATGAGGGTCACAATTCGTTTCTTTAGGGTGCAAAAGTAGGCCGGCGCCCGTTTTATGTACGCCGGCTTCATTCAAAGTCGGGCTTGCTGCGCCCCAGAAAGGGGCGTGCAGTAGCTGCTACCCTATCTTTATTTTTAATGGAAAACACATTCCTTACCCCCGCTCGCCGCGCGGCCCAGCTCGAAGCCTTCGGCCGCTTGCTCGATGTGCTCAATCGCCTGCGCCAGGAGTGCCCCTGGGATAAAAAACAAACCCTCGAAAGCCTGCGCCACCTCACCATTGAGGAAACCTACGAAATCAGCGACGCCATTTTGCGTCACGATTTGCCCGACCTCAAGAAGGAGTTGGGCGATGTGATGCTGCACCTGCTTTTCTACGCGCGCATTGCCGCCGAGCAAGGCGCCTTCGACATCGCTGATGCCCTTAATGCCCAGTGCGACAAGCTTATCTATCGCCACCCGCACATCTATGGCACCGCGCAAGCCGATGATGAAGACGCCGTAAAGCGCAACTGGGAGCAGCTCAAACTCAAGGAAAAAGGGAACACAGGGGGCGTGCTAGGCGGCGTGCCCACCTCCCTACCCGCCCTAGTCAAGGCCATGCGCATTCAGGAAAAAGCCCGTGGTGCCGGCTTCGATTGGGAAGACCCCGCTCAGGTGTGGGCCAAGGTGCAGGAGGAGTTGGCCGAGTTTGGCGCCGAGTATGGCCACGGCCAGCCCCCCGCCGACGAAGCGCAGGCCGCCCGCGCTGCTGGGGAGTTTGGCGACCTATTATTTTCATTGGTCAATTTTGCCCGCTTTGCCGGCATCAACCCTGAGGAGGCCCTGGAGCGTACGAATCGCAAATTCATCAGCCGCTTTCAGTACCTCGAAGCGGCAGCGGCCCGCGCTGGCCAGCCTCTGGCCTCCCTCACATTAGCTCAAATGGATGTGTATTGGGAAGAGGCCAAGCGCCAAGCTGCTCTACCCTATTAGCCGAACCTTACACCCGCTCTGCCCGTTGGCTTCTTCATGCCGAGACCATCTGGAAGTACCTGCACTAATCTGCTAAAAATTAGCCTTATTTCTGCAGCGATAATGCGTAGCTTTGGCCAGCCCTCCCAAAAAAATATTTCAATTAGCAGTGATTTTCGTGGCTTAGGCGTAGATTCGGCCCCGAAAGTTGCTTAGTCCTGCTGGCTGCTTATCTGCTCGCACTAGTAGTTAAGACCTTTTTCCGCTTCATTTTTTACCCCCAAACCAACCCCACCACCTACACTTCCCGGACACATGGAACAGAAAAATGCTGTAAACCCGAGCGCTCGGCCCGCTGCGCCGGCCGCCTCTAAGGCCGCACCTGCTGCACCCGCCAAAAGCAGCGGTGGTGCCTCGCTGTTTTCGGTCATCGTTATCGTTCTCGGCTTTATTATCAGTGTACTGATTTTCAAATTCGTACTCGGCGACCCGAGCCACTTCTTGGGCAACAACCCCGAGAACAACCCCAAGCCTGGTGACTACCTGGGCATTGTGCACAGCGGTGGCCCTATCGTGCCAGTGCTGATGACCATGCTGCTTTGCGTTATCACCTTCGCCATCGAGCGGGCACTCACCATCTCGAAAGCCAAGGGCACTAAGAGCATCGAAACCTTCGTACGCTCAGTGCGTCAGAAGCTGAATGTGAATGACATCAGCGGTGCTATCGCGCTCTGCGACCAGCAGAAAGGCTCGGTAGCTAACGTAGTGAAATCAGGCTTGTTGAAATACCAGGAAATGGGTCGTGATACCACGATGGCTACCGACCAGCGTGTATTGGCTATCCAGAAAGAAATCGAAGAAAGCACCGCTTTGGAGTTGCCGATGCTGGAGAAAAACCTCGTTATCATCTCTACCATTGCCTCGGTAGCCACGCTGACGGGTCTGCTCGGCACGGTATTCGGCATGATTAAGGCCTTCTCGGCTCTTGCGCAAGCTGGTAACCCTGACGCTACCGCCCTGGCAACGGGTATCTCGGAAGCTCTTATCAACACGGCACTTGGTATCGGCACGTCGGCCTTGGCTATCGTGGGGTATAACTACTTCACTAGCAAGATTGACGAGCTAACCTACAGCATCGACGAAGCTGGCTTCAGCATCATCCAGACCTTCGCCGCCCAGCACGGCAGCAAAGGCCAGGAATCGTAAGCCAGTGGCACAAAAAGGGGGTAGGCGGTGTTTAATTAGCCCCTACCCCACTTTTTTTCTGCTTGCGTGTGCAATTGACGAAACCTTGGCATCTATAACCATGACGGCGAACTTGACCGCTCGCCGCAATGGTTTAACCGTCTATCTTTTCTCAGTGCTCCCAATCAGTTTTCGCCATTTTTAACTTTTCCCGGCAATGCCCAAAGTAAAACCGCATCGCACCTCGCCGTCGCTGGACATGACCCCGATGGTGGACCTGGCGTTTCTGCTGGTAACGTTCTTCATGCTCACTACCCAGTTTCGTCCCGATGAAGCTGTGGTAGTAGATACGCCTTCCTCGACCTCCGACCTGGTGGCCCCGGAAAGCGATATACTCACACTCACGATTGATAAAAACAAGCGTGTATTTGTGGGCATCGACAAGCAGCCTACTAAGGCTGCAGCTCTACAAGCCATTGCTGCCCGCCATGGCATAAGCTTCACCCCAACCCAAATCAAGCAGTTTTCCTTGATGCCCAACTTTGGGGTACCGATTGAGCAGCTTGGCAGCTACCTCGACAAAGACACTGAGCAGCGCAAAGCCTTGAACAAAGGCCTGCCTGGCGTACCCTACGACTCCCTCAACAATCAAATGATTGATTGGGTACTGGAAGCCCGCAAAGCCAACATACAGAACTTTAAAAAGCCGCTGTATATGGTGATTAAGGGTGATGCCGGCGCCGATGTGCCAACCGTGCAGAAAGTGATTAAGGAGCTACAGGAAAAAAATATCAACCGCTTTAACCTCGTTACGAGCCTCGAAATGAAGCCCGTAGCTGGTGCCGGCAAATAGCATTTCCCTACCATGGCCGAAATACAACAAAAAGGCGGCGACTCCGGTAAGGGAGGCAAGAAACGGGCAAAGAAATCGTCGACTAAAATCGACATGACGCCCATGGTGGACCTTGCCTTCCTGTTGCTCACCTTCTTTATGCTCACCACTACCTTCGCCAAGCCCAACGTGATGCAGCTCACGATGCCGGTAAAGGATAAGACTCACGAGGACGACACCCAAATCAAAGCTTCGGAAGCTGTTAATATCATTCTGGGCCCAGAAGACAAAGTATATTACTACTTTGGCCTTAATAACCCGAATGACAAGAGCGTGCCAAAGCCTGAGTTGAAGGTAACGAACTACTCACAGACTGGTATCCGCCAAGTACTGCTGGCCCGCCAGCAGCAGCAGCCACAGCCCGTTGTCCTCATCAAGCCTTATAGCTTTGAGGGCAAGGAAGCGCGCTACAAAAATATGGTTGATATTCTGGATGAGATGAACATCACCAACCAGAAAAAATACGCGCTGGTAGATATTCCTAAGGCTGACATAGACCTTATTAAAGACTCAAAGCTATGATGGACAATGCGCAGATAGCTCAGGCTAGCTTTAATGACATCGTATTTGAGGGCCGCAACAAGGCTTATGGTGCGTACGAGCTGCGCCGTATTTACGGCCGCAACGTGACGCGGGCACTGGTTATTGGAGCGGCGCTGTTGCTTCTACTCGTAGCCTTCCCGCTGATTGCCAAGTACCTTGAGGAGCGGCGGCCTAAAGAAGTGCTGAACCTGAAGGAGAACGTGCTGATGGATGCACCTCCCCTAGACAACACGGCCCCGCCCCCCCCCCCCCCCCCCGCCCCAGCCCCCCCCCCCC
>CALMOO010000758.1:4974-15138 GCA_937871705.1 uncultured Hymenobacter sp. | reverse complement strand
AGGTAGGTGTCAGGGCGTTACTACCGCGATACTGGGGTAGGCCGGGCGGACTGAACGGGATGCCGGTGCCAAACACCAGGTTCACGTAGCCGCGCACCGAGGGGTTGTCGGGCAGGTGGTCTTGGAAGAAGATGCTGGCCGTCAGGCGCTGGTCTTGCGGCCGGCGAATGTAGCCCAGCGGCTCCCGGCCGGTTTTCACGCCTTTCGCATCATAAGTGGTAATTGAATCACCGGCAATCAACTCTTTGGTTGTTAATAAACCCAGGCTCAGCCACGACTCAACGCCCTTCACGAACTCGCCGCTGAGGCGGGTTTCCAGGCCAGCCGCGTAGGCGGTGGCGTTGTTGGTGGCGTAGTAGCGCAGGCGCACGTTGTCGACCTCGTAGGGCACTACGTCGGTGAGGTATTTATAATACGCCTCGGTGTTGAGGCGAAATGGCCGGTTCATCAAATGCACCTGCACCTCGCGGCCCAGCACGAAGTGCAGCGACTTCTGGGCCCGCAGCTCGGGATTGAGTTGGCCCTGCATGTCGCGTAGCTCGCGGTAGAAAGGCGGCTGCGCATACACCCCGGCCGCCGCCTTCCAGATGCGCTCGGGGTGGCGCCTGCTGCGGGCCGCAAACTGCACCCGCGGGCTGACAACCAGCTGCTTATTCACCGACCAGTAATGCCCCCGCACGCCGTAGGTGAGCGTCTTGAGTGAGTCAATCTGCCAGGTATGCTGCACGTAGCCCTGGGTGCGCTGGCTGGTAAGGCTGAGGTCGGTAGCGAGGCGCGTACGGCGGCTGTCGGGTACGTAGTCGGCCGAGTCAGCAAAGCTGTACTCGTCAATCTGGTCGTGGATGCTTTCGTGGCCCGTTTTCAGGCCCCAGCGGAGGGTGTGCGGCCCGGTGGGGTCGCCGCCAGGGTTCCAGCGGCCGCGCAGCTCGGCCGTGAATACCTTCGCCGTCAAATCGTTGCGCGCATGGTTAAAGGCTGAGCCGATGTTACGCTCGCGCACCGTTTTGTTGAAGTCGGGGCTGGTCGGGTCGTTGTTGACGTCGGCAAACGTGTAGGCGGCTTCTACATCGCGAAACTCAAACTCGCGGGTCAGGAGTGCCGAGCCGAGCAGCTCGATTTGCAGGCCCGGATTGAAGTTGTGCCGTAGATTTAACCCACTCTGGTAGGTGTCGTACTGCATGCGCTCGCGGCCATCGTAGTAGATGTTGACGCGGGTAAACTGGTTAGTATTAGTCGAAAACGTGACTTGCCCGCTGCTGGGCGTGAAGCGGTAGTCATTGTGCGCCACCACGCCCAGGATGCCCAGGCTGGTTTTCTGCAAGTCGCCGCCCGTCTTGCCCAGGCCGATATTCACGTAGGCCTGGCCGTCGTAGAACGTGGGGTTGTAGCCGCCCTGCTGCTGCTGCAGTGAGTTGAGTACATACTGCGCATTCTTGTAGCGCACGCCGGCCAGGTAGCTTACCCGGCCGTTGGCCGAGCGCGCCTCGGCGTGGGCCGCGCCGCCTACCAGGCTGGCCGTGGCCGAAGCTGCAAATTTCTCCGGCTCCTTATATTGAATATCTAGCACCGACGAAAGCTTGTCGCCGTACTTGGGCTGCCAGCCGCCAGTGCTGAAATCGACTTTCTGCACCAAGTCGGGGTTGATGAAGCTCAGCCCCTCCTGCTGCGCCTGCGTCACCAGAAACGGCCGGTACACCTCGAAGCCGTTGACGTAGAGCAGGTTTTCGTCGTAGTTGCCACCGCGCACGTTGTAGGTGCTGCTCAGCTCGTTGTTGCTGACAACGCCGGGTAGGGTTTTGAGAATGGCATTGAAATCACCGAACGGCGATGGAATTACCTTCGCCGTCTGCGGGTCGAGCTGCACTAGGCTCACCTGCTCGCGGCTATCAGCTCCGGCCGAGCGGGCTCGCACGTCTACCCCCTCCAGCGCCTTGGTATCGACCTGCATAACTAGGGCGAGCGGCCGGTTGGCATCGGCCGGCAGGCGCAAGGGTTGGCGCAGGGGCTGGTAGCCCAGGCGGCGCGCCATCAGCACCAGCGGCGCAGTGGAGCGCAGTGGCAAAGTCAGGCGCAGCGAAAAGGTGCCTCCGGGCGTGGTCGTGGCCCCGCCCGGCTGCCCTTCGAGGCTGACCACTACCAGTTCCAGGGGCTGGCCCTGCGCATCGCGCACAGTGCCGGTGAGCACCAAGCTCTGCGCGGTGGACGTGCTTACCGTTGGCACCGCCGGGGCGGGCCCTTGCTGGCCATAGCCGGGCCGGGCAGCCAGCACGCTCCCCAGAGCCCAGATAAGTAGTACGCCTTGCTTCAAGTTACCCAGCCTAATAATGCGTATAATCTGCTCTACAGCACTAACCTATCCTTTCCCTACCCCCCTACTTGCCGTTGAGGCCCACCACCTGCCGCAACTGCTTGCGCAAGCTGGCCAGCGTGGGCACCGGCCCGCCGGGCGACTTAAACACGAAGCTGCCGGCCACCAGCACGTCGGCGCCCGCCTCGATTAGCGGCCCGGCATTCGTCTTGTTCACGCCGCCATCAACTTCAATAAGCGCGCCCGAACCCTGGTCGAGCAATAGCTCCTTGAGGGCCACAATCTTGCGCAAAGTATTCGGAATGAATGTTTGGCCTCCAAAACCGGGGTTTACCGACATTACCAGCACCACGTCGAGGTCGGCCGCGATGTCTTCGAGCAGGCTAATAGGGGTAGCGGGGTTAATAGCTACGCCGGCTGTGCAGCCCAGGCTCTTGACTTGCTCTACTACCCGGTGCAAGTGGGTGCAGGCCTCGTAGTGCACCGTAATGTTGGTGGCGCCCGCCTCACGGAAGGCCGCCAGGTAGTTTTGCGGCTGCTCAATCATGAGGTGCACGTCGATGGGCTGGCGGGCGTGGGGGCGCAGAGCTTCCAGCACGGGCAGGCCGAAGGAAATGTTGGGCACGAAGCGGCCGTCCATCACGTCGAAGTGCAGCCAGTCGGCTTCGGCTGTAGCCAGGGTTTCGGCGGTGGCTTGCAGGTTGGCCAAGTCGCTGGCCAGCAGCGAAGGAGCTAGCAAAGGTTCGTGGCGGCGGCCGCCGGGGGTAATATTCACCGGATACTCAGTAGGTAAGCGCGTACTCATTCTGACAAAAGTACGAAGCCGGCCGCCGGACTAACACCAGCGACCGGCTTCCAAACGTGGGTTAAACGTGTTTTCTTGCTATTATTATATAGCTGAGCTTACTCAGTCTTCTTTTCAAAGGGACGCCAGTCGAGCTCGCCGGTTTCCTTGCGGCGCAGGAAATAGCTTTGGTCGTCGTCCTTGTTCTTGCCAAAGGTCAGGTCGGCGCGGCACGAGAGGCATTTGACCGACGTATACTTGTACTTACCCTGGGCCACGCGGCTGGTTAAGTCCAGGTTATCGGAGCCGCACAGGCCACAGGCCGCCACGTCGGGGAAGCTCAGCCGGTCGTACTCGGCCACCGTTTCGTAGAAGTTGTTACCCTCCACAGTGAAGTGAAACTGGCGGCGCCCGATGCGCTTGGTGGTCATCATTTGAAGCATGGCAATTCGAATTATTTTACACCCTAAAATTACGCAATAGAAAGCGGAAAGCCAATTTTATTAGCTAAAAATAGCAAGTATTTTTAGTAATATGGGAGGTAAAATGGCGTAGTGCTAGGCTTTACGTTTATTCCCTACTGCTGCACAAAGCGAACTGTTTGAGGAGCGCCGCCGGCCAAAGGCTGCACTGTGCACAGATAGGTACCCGGCACAAAGCGGCGGGGTAGCGGGAGCGGTAAATCGGCGATGGCAGGGGGGGTAGCGGCCAGGGTACGCTCCAGCACCAACGCGCCACGCGCATCAATAATGCGCACCCGCAAGGCTTGCCCGCGCAGGCTGGGGGGTAGGGCCAGGGTAAACTCGCCGGTGTGACTGGGATTAGGGTAGACACGCAGTGGCACCGCGCCCGTATTGTCTGGGGAGGGCACCGGATGCGCCAGGTTGTACTGGTAAGCGGCCGTGAAGTTGGGGATGCCGTAGCCCAGGGTATTATCGGGCGCCTGCGCCTGCGAGGCCGAATTGCACAGCACCTGAATAACCTGCTGGGCCGTGAGCGTGGGGTTGGCCTGCCAGAAGCCTGCCACCAGCCCCGCCAGCTCGGGGCAGGAGTAGGAGGTGCCATTGCCCCGCGAGATGGTACCGGCCGCCGAGAGCACGGCTGAGGCTACCCCCATCGCCGAGAGCGTGGGCTTGATGCGCCCGTCGGCCGTGGGGCCGTAGGAGCTGAAGCCCGCGTGGTTGCGCAGCGAGTCGACGGCGCCCACGCTGATGATGCTGTCGGCATCGGCCGGCACGCCGATGTAGTGCCAGGAATTATTGCCGTCGTTGCCAGCCGAGTTGACGACTACCATGCCGGCCCGGGCGGCCCCAAGCGCCGCCAGGCTGCCAATGGCGGTGCGCCCGTTCAGGTCGGCGTAGGTGTGCGACACGGCTGGTGCGTCAAAGGTGTTGTAGCCGAGCGAGGAGCTGATAACATCGACCCCAACCGAGTCGGCGTACTCGGCCGCGGCCAGCCAGTTGGCTTCTTCCACGGGGTACTCGCTGCCCACGTCTTCGGTGATGCAGAGGTGGAACGTGGCGTGCGGCGCGGTGCCGACGTAGGTGCCCGGCAGCTCGCCAGCTATCAGGCCTAAGGTATTTGTGCCGTGGCTATTGCGAAAATACACCTGCCGGCCGCCATCCACAAAGTTGCGGGTGCCCGCTACCCTCCCCTGCTGCTGCAGCAACTGCAAAGCCCCAATCTGGTCGGCCCCCGGAAAGCCCGCGTCGAACACGGCAATCTGCATGCCCTCGCCCCGGTAGCCGGCGGCGTGCATGGCCACGGCCCCTATCAGCTCGTCTTGCGCATAGGCTTTGCCGTAGGTGGCGCGGGCCTCAGTAGTAGTGCGGGCGGGCGGCGAGGGCTGCACGGCCTGGGCCGGGCGGGGCGGCTGCGGCACGGTGCTCAGGGTCTGGCCACCTTTCACGGTGCGCAGCTGGTACACCCGCGCCAGGGTCGGCGAGTCGCAGGCTACCACGGCCGCGTTGAGCCAGCGCGAGGTATAGAGCACCTGCGGGTGGCCAGCCAGGGCGCGCACCTGCGCCACGTAGGCGGGGTTCACGGGTAAGTCGCGCTGACGCACCGCAATGCCCTGGCGGCTGCGCCGGGCCAGCGCCCGCGCCGACAAAAAAGCTTGCGGCTGACTCACGGAGTAGGGCGAGCCGGCTTTGTCCTGAAAGTAAATAATGTGGCGCCACACGGTGCCCTGGGCCCGGGCAGCGGCTGGCGCGAGCAGGCTCAGCAGCAGCGCCGCCAGCCAGAAGTTCTTCTTCATACTTTGTAATCGGTTGTTTAGAGCTGGTTCTATAACGCAAACGTCATGCTCCGGCTTGCGCAGCATGACGTTTGTATTTCTTAAGTTTACTACCCAATTCTGCTACAGCTTGCCGCTGTCGATGAGCACTTCCAGGCGCGAGTGGCCCACCTGAATCACGCCCGGCGTCAGGATTTGGGCGCCGTTGTTTTGGGAAATAAATGTTTCGTAGGCATAGCGCCGCCGCAGCACCGGCCCTACCCCCTGAGCAAACACCTGCAGGTAGCCGCCCTGCCGGTAAATGCCGTCGTTGGCACTGGCGGGCAGCACGTCGCGCACGGTGGCCGTAGCGTCGTAGGCCTTGGACGCCGGGCCGGGGGTAGTAAAGGCCTGCCCCACCGTGGGGTCAAAAGCCCGCACACTGTCCTCGCGGGTGGTCGTGAAGGCGTACTTGCTCCAGGTTTTGCTGGCTTGCAGCGGGTATATCAGCTCGATGGTGCGCACGTTGTCGCGGGTCAGGGTCACGGCTTGAGGTAAGGGCTGCACCACCAGCACGCTGTCGTCGGCCCAGGCCGCATCGGCGCTGAGGCGGCGCGAGCGTACCACGCGGTAAGCCGTTTTGCTCGCCGCGTCGCTGAACTGCTCGGTGATGGCTTCCCGAAACTGGTAAGCCGTGGCAGTAGCGGTGCCCTTGCTCCAGAGCGTGTCATTGACGGCGTAGGTGCGGTAGGTGCCCACTGTGAGGGGGTAGTAATCAACTACCGGCACGGGCGTTACGGTGTCGTGGTGGCAGCTGGCCAGCAGGCTCGCGCCTACCAGCAAAGTCGCTAGTCCGCGCAGGCTATTTCGTAGCGTATAAGGAAAATATAGGGTCATACCAGGATAAAATAGTAACTTATCTACACCAGCCTAGCCTAGGCAGGCGGCACGGGGGTAGGGCTGACAACTTGCTAACCCTCAACCCCTATGCTGCCTGCCAGTGGCCCTACGCTAGTGCCGCCGAAGATACAACCGTGGCCCCAACCTCGGGCACTTCGCCGATAATGTGGCGCTCAATCCAGCCGCCGCCCAGCACGTCGTCGCCATCGTAGAACACGGCCGCCTGGCCGGGCGTGATGGCGTGCACTGGCTCGGTGAAGTAGATGCGAATCTTGTCACCGTCCTGCTCCAGAAACGCTGGACTGCCCGCGTGGTGGTAGCGCACTTTTACCACGGCCGGCACCAGGCCGCGCCCTTCTAGGCTGGCCAGCTTGCCCATGTTGAGCTTGTGCACGGTGGTAGCCGTGCTGGCCAACTCCTCATAATTGCCTAGTACTACCTCATTTAGCTCGGGCCGAATGGCCGTCACGTAGGCCGGAAAGCCCAGCGCGATGCCGAGGCCTTTGCGCTGCCCAATAGTGTAGAAGGGGTAGCCTTCGTGGCGGCCCACTTCCGTGCCATCGGCCAGCACGAAGCGGCCGCCGGCCACCTGCGCATCGAGCCCCGGCACGCGCCGCCGCAGGAAGCCGCGGTAATCATTATCCGGGATAAAGCAGATTTCGTAGCTCTCGGGCTTGTTGACCAAGGCCGTGAAGCCGCGGCGGCGCGCCTCGTCGTAAATCTCGGTTTTGCGCATAGCGCCCAGCGGAAACAGCGTGCGACTGAGGCTCTGCTGGCTCACGCCCCAGAGCGCATAGCTCTGGTCTTTGTTCTCGTCGAGGCCTTTACTCACCACGTAGCGGCCCGTGTCGGCGTCTTGCCGGATTTGGGCGTAGTGGCCAGTGGCGATAAACTCGCAGCCCAGCATGTCGGCGCGGCGCAGCAGGGCATCCCACTTGATGTGGGTGTTGCAGAGCACGCAGGGGTTAGGCGTACGGCCAGCCAGGTATTCGGAGGTGAAATTGTCGATGACAAAATCGCCGAATTCTTCCCGAATATCAATGATGTAGTGCGGAAAGCCCAGGCGCACGGCAATGTCGCGGGCATCGTTGATGCTGTCGAGGGAGCAGCAGCCGGTTTCTTTTTTCGAGCCGCCGGCCGTGGCGTAGTCCCAGGTCTTCATGGTCATGCCCACTACTTCATAGCCGGCTTCGTGCAGCAGCACGGCGGCTACCGACGAGTCGATGCCGCCACTCATGGCCACGAGGACGCGGCCTTTGGTTGGATTCGGGTTCATTAAAGAGGCAAGCCACCCAGGGAAGTGAATGTTCCGGCTGGCGCCATTCTACAAAGATACTTATGAAGTAGAAGTTATGAATTGAACAACCGCACGTGGGTTTAGATGAGCTACCTTCTTGGCTCGACTTACTTTTGCCCTTTCCAACTGATAAGTCCTAAATTCATAATTCTACGAATGTCTCTCGCTCTTCCCGTGCTCGTTCGCGGCATCAATAACCTTTCTGACGCGCGCTACTGCGCCGGCATGGGCGCTCAGGGCCTCATTTTCACGCTCGATGCCAACCTGCCCGGCGCCGTGGACGCTGCCACCGCCCGCGAGCTGGCCGGCTGGGTAGCCGGGGTCGATATCATCGGCGAGTTTGGCCACGTGGCCGGCGCCGAAATCAACCGCCTCGTCGAAGAATGCGGCCTGACCGGCGTGCTGCTGCGCCTCGACCGCAACCGCCAGGCCTGGCCCGAGGGCTTGGCCGTGCCCGCGCTAATCGAAGTGCCTCAAGCAGTTGTTATTGATGGGTTTCACTACGCCGATGCCGTTGCCGACTTCACAGCTGCTTTTCCGCAGGGCTTTGCCTTGTTTACTACCCCCCCTCGCCCCTACCCGGCCGACTATGCCTACTGGCACGGCCTGGCACGGCAAGCGCCACTCTGGTTAGCTGGGCCCACCGACCCCACTGAGGCCGCGGATTTGGCTCAGCAGGTGCATCCTGCTGGTCTAATCTTGGCGGGCGGCGACGAGATAAAGCCCGGCCTGCGCGACTTTACTGAGCTGGAAGCCGTGTTTGAGGCGCTGGAAGAGGCGTAGTAGCGCGCCCTTTGTAGGCCGCGCTACAAGGTAAAGCGCACGTACTTTATTGGCACACCCACAGCGCGGTACTTACCCTCAAAGTGCGTTTGGATGGCTTGGGCGGCCGCAAAAGAGGGGCCGATTTCGGCGTATAGGTCGCGGGTGGCTACCTCGATGCGGGCGCCGGGGCGCGCGGCCAACACTTCCAGGGTATAATCGAACAGGCCCTCGCTGTCGGTTTTGAGCTGCGCTACCCCCCCTGGCGCCAGCAGCTGCTGGTAGTAGTTCAGGAAGCGCGGGGCCGTGAGGCGGCGCTTGATATCGCGGTCGCGGGGCCGCGGGTCGGGGAAGGTTATCCAGATTTCGCTTAGCTCGCCGGGGGCAAAATGGTCGGTGAGCTGGTGGGCCATGCTGCGCAGAAAACCCACGTTGCGCAAACCCAACGCCTCGGCGCGGGTGCTGCCCCGCCAAATGCGCTCACCCTTGATGTCGAGGCCCAGAAAATTCTGCTCGGGGTGCAGCTGGGCCAGGCCCACGGTGTATTCGCCCTTGCCGCAGCCTACTTCAAGTACCAGCGGATGGTCGTTGTGAAAGAAATCGGTGCCCCAGCGACCGGCCAGGTGACCGAAGTTTTCTTTGCCGGGTTCTACAATGTCGGGGCGGGAGGCGTTTTCAGCGAAGCGCTGGAGCTTAATACGGGGCACGGCAGGCGGGAAGCTAACGAAAGAAAGGCCGCAAAACTACGCCTGCTTACACGGGCGTCGGCCATTCATCGACGGTTAAAGCGCGCCCTACCCCCCTTCGTACAGCTCGGCCACCTCGGCCACCACAAAGGTGCTGCCGCCAATAAACACCACATCATCGGGCGTAGCGGCGGCGCGGGCGGCAGCTACGGCCACCGGCACCGGCCCATAAGCGCGGCCAGTCAGGCCTTGCGCGGTGGCGAGTGCCGCCAGCTCGGTGGCAGGTAAGGCCCGCGGAATGTCGGCCTGACAGAAATAATACGTGGCCTGGCGCGGCAGCAGCGCCAGCACCTTGGCTACGTCCTTGTCGTTGACGGTGCCGATAACCATATGCAGCTGCTGGTGCGGCACCTGCGCCAGCTGGGCCAGCACCACCCGCAGGCCCGCTTCATTGTGGGCCGTGTCGGCTACTACAAACGGCCGCTGGCCCAGGATGCTCCAGCGGCCCCGCAGCCCCGTGAGGCGCGTCACCTCGCGCAGGCCCTGGCGCAGGGCAGCTTCCGCAATCACGAAGCCTTGCGCCCGCAGTTCATCCAGGGTTGCCAGCACGCCGGGCAGGTTCAGGCGCTGGTAGTCGCCAAGCAGGCTCAGCTCAACGTTGGGTAAAAACAGCTCGCCGTCGCGCCACACGTTCACCACTTGTACCCCGGCTGCGTGGCCCGCTGTGGGGGGGGTAGGGCGCGCTTCGTAGCGGGCGTCGGCAAACAGCAGCGGGCTTCCCTCCTGCTGCGCTTTGCCCTCAAACACCGGCTGCACTTCGGGCTGCGTCTGGCTCACCACCACCGGCCGGCCGGGCTTGATAATGCCCGCCTTTTCGCCGGCTATTTCGGGCAGCGTGTTGCCCAGCATGGCCTGGTGGTCGTAGCTAATGTTGGTGATGAGCGAAACGAGCGGCGTAATGATGTTGGTAGAATCGAGCCGGCCGCCCAGGCCCACTTCCACCACGGCCACGTCTACTTGCTCGGCGGCGAAGTAGTCGAAGGCCAGCGCCACGCACATCTCAAAAAACGAAGGCTCAATCTGGGCAAACAACTCCTGGTGTTGCGCCACCCACCGCACCAAGAAATCGGGCGCCAGCTCTTGCCCATTCACCCGGATGCGCTCCGTGAACTCGCGCAAGTGCGGCGAGGTATACAGGCCCACTTTGTAGCC
>CALMOO010000758.1:1878-4964 GCA_937871705.1 uncultured Hymenobacter sp. | reverse complement strand
GCAGCACCGCCGCCAGCATATGCGACGACGAGCCCTTGCCATTGGTGCCCGCCACATGCACGCTCCTAAACTTGGTTTCGGGGTGGCCCAGCGCTTCGGCCAGCGCCTCGGTGTTACCTAAGCCTTTCTTGAAACCCGCCGCCCCTACCCGTTGGTACATAGGCAGCTGTGCGTAAAGCCAGGCGAGAGTTTCGGGATAGTTCATTCTTATTCAGACTAACCTGTCATTGCGAGCCTAAGATGCAATTGCACCGGCACGACACCCGCACGAATCGTTCTTGGGCGATTGCTTCGCGTTGCTTGCAATGACAAATGACTTAGCCTAAGTCTTAAATTACTGCTTGATGAATACAATCACTTTACCGAGAAGCGGAACGTGTAGAACCCGGTGGCCCCGCCCGCCCCGGCGTTGGTCTTAATAAAATTGGCATCAACCAGCTTATCGCGGCAGAGCTTTTCCTGAGCCGGTGACACGTTGCCCGACACCTTCGTAACGGACTCTACCTCGCCATCATCATTAATTTTGATTTTGAAGCGAATAACGCCCGGGTTATCGTCCACGGCATCCACCACGGGCGGGTTGTCGAAGCGCCAGCCGCTCATTTCCAGGCCACTACCCCCCCCGCTACCGGGGCGCGAGCCGCTGCCGCCGCTGCCCGGTGCCCCATACAGCGCTTTAGCATCGAGCGAGCCGTTGCGGTCGCCCTGGTCGCCCACGGTGCCAGGGTGGTCACCATTGCTGTTGCCAGTGGGCGCGCTGCTAGTGCCGGCTACGCCGTTGCCGCCAGCCGCACCGGTGGCGCTGCCCTTGGGCGTGTAGAGCGTGCGGGGCTGCTCGCGGGGCTTGGGCGTTTCGCGCACGGCCTCGTGGGCCGCTGGCGCGGGCTTCTCAACGGGTGGCGCGGTTGCCGAAGCATCTTCGGCCTCGCTAGTAATAACTTTTTCTTGAACTGCAGGCTGAGCGGGCGCGGGCTCCGCCCGCGGCTGGGCAGGCTGCGGTGTGGGGGTAGGCTGCGCAGCGGGCGGGCGCGAGTCTTCGCGGTTTGGGGAGGCGTTGGCGGTGGCCTTGGTCTGGATATCGCCCGAGCCCGCTTCGTCCAGGCCGTAGTTCAGCTCCACGCCGTCGCCGCCAATGGCAGTCAGCGGTGGGTCGGGGCCCTTAAACGCGATAAAGTAGCAAAGCAGCGCCAGCAGCAGATGGAAAATAATGGTGCCAATCAGGGCTTCGCGGCGGTGCTGTTCGGGATAGTCGAGGGCCATCGTTTGAGGTGCTGATTGTTGATGTGCTGATGTGCTAGTGCTTGATAAGCTGATTTATTAAGTCAACGCAGCTTTTTCAAACACATCAGCACATCAGGAAATTAACACATTACTTACCTGCCTGCTGCGACTGGGTAGCCATGACCATCTTCATCTTCAAGCGGTTGCCGATTTCAAGCACGTCCACCAGCTTCTGCACGTTCAGGCCCGAGTCGACGCGTAGCACCACCGTGGGCTGCGCCTCAGCCGGCTGGTTGGGCGCGATGAGCGCCCGCAGCTCGGGCTCCAGGGTTGCGGCCGTAACCGGCTTTTTATTTACGAAGTACTCGCCCGCCGCGTTGATGGACACGGTAATGGGCTGCTTCATTACCTGCTTGCTACTCCGGGCATTGGGCAGCAACAGCTTGATAACGTTCGGGTTCACCATCGTCGACACAATCAGAAAGAACAGCATCAGGAAAAACATGATGTCGTTCATCGAGCTAGTCTCGACGTGCGAAGACGCGTGGCGGCGGCGGGAAAGATTCAAGTTGTTAGCTGTTAACTTTTGGCTATTAGCTGCTAGCTATGTTCTGCTACTTTATCGAAAAGCTAACGGCTGAAATTAGTTATCCTGTAGAATATCCATGAACTCGATGGCCGAGTTTTCCATGCGAAACACCATGCGCTCGACCAGGATGCTGAGCCAGTGATAGCCGATGTGGGCGATGATACCCACGATGAGGCCGGCAGCCGAGGTTACCATCTTGGTGTAAAGGCCGCCCGCAATCTGGGTAATGCCGAACTCGCCACTGCTGGAGATGGCATAGAAAATTTTGATAACCCCGATAATCGTACCCACGAAGCCCAGCATGGGCGCAATGCCGGCGATAATGCCTAGGATGCTAATGTTTTTTTCGAGGCGGGCAATCTCGATTTTGCCCACGTTCTCGACGCTGGCTTCAATCTCGGTGATGGGTAGGCCAATGCGACGCAGACCTTTTTCGACCATGCGGGCCAGCGGCGAAGGGTTTTGGGCGCAGTAAAGCTTGGCACCTTGCAGGTCGCCTTTCACCATGAGCGCCCGGATGCCGCCCATAAAGCTGTCGGGGTCGCCCCCGGCGCTGCGAATAGTAAGGTAGCGCTCGAAAATGATGTAAATCGAAATGAACAGCAGCAGGAAGATGGGAAGCATTATCCAGCCGCCGCGCAAAATCAGGTCGATGAGCGACAGGCCGGGCGTGGCGCTAGCAATGGCATTGGCGTGGGCCGCGGCCGTATCGGTAGCAACGGAGGTAACAGCAGGGGCAGCTTGCAGCAGAAAAACAGACATTCAGCAGGGGTAAGAAATTCATTTTCTGTTATTTGGTTATCGTTGACAGCTAGCACTTGCTAACGATAATCAAAAACGAATAATGAGCAAACTAGTAGGCAAAAACAGTTAGCCCTTTGTCGAGGTGCGAATTCTGGCGCAGGCGAGCAGCGGCAGCCATCGCCGTGGGCCGGTCGGCAAAGTCGGCGGCCGAGAGACGGTAGAGGCGGCTCCCGTAGGGCGGTGTAATCACCTTGGCTGGGCGGCCGGCGTGGGCTAGGTTGCGGCGGCCTTCTTCGGCGCGCAGCAACGAAGAGTACGCGGCTACTACGATGTAGTAACGCCCCGTGCGGGCTTTAATTGTGGTGCTCGCAGAAGTAACAACGGCATTGGCGGCTGCTTTGGCCGCCGTGGCAGGCATTACTACAGCGAGTTTCTTGCTGTCTTTCACTTGCAGAATTACCGGTTTGGCCAAGGCCTTAGCCGCCGCGGGGGTAGCTACTGCGGGCGCGGCGTGCGCCCTGGTATTCAGCAC
>CALMOO010000758.1:0-1868 GCA_937871705.1 uncultured Hymenobacter sp. | reverse complement strand
GTGGGCATTTCTATCATCGTTTTGGCGGCGGGTGCGGGCGCTACCGGCGCGGGCGTGGTTGGCACCGGCACATCGTGCAGGCTGGGCCGCGCCAGCGATGCTTGCTGCGGCGCCTGCGGCTGGCCGGCTTGCTCTAAGCGTGGCACGTAGCCCTGCCAGGCTACCGGCAAAACTGTGGGGTGCAACGATAGCAAATAGGCCGCCGCTGCCAGCAAACCGGCGGCCAACCCGATAGCTCCACCGCGCACCAGCCGGTGCAGAGGCACGCGGCTAGCCGCTGCCGAGCGCTGCGCCGTAGAGCGCAGGCGCGGCACTAGCTGCGCCTGCTGCTCGCGGGCCAAACGGGCGTCGATAACGGGCACGGGGTGGGCCGTCAGCTCGGGCAAGCCGAAGGCGGCAGCGAGCAGGTTTTCGGTGCCAGTGTACTCAAACTGCAAGCCCCGGTCGGCCAGTTGGCGAAACACGCCAATGCCGGGCAGTTCGGTGCGCTGCTGGGCTTGCAGCTGCTGGTGCAGCTGCGCCACGGCCTGGCGCAGTTGCTCACGGGCTTCGGTGGTAGTGAGGCCTAGGTGCTGGCGCAGGGCATCGAGCAAGAGGCCGTCGTTGCGCGTTAGGGCCTGGTTGAAGGCTACGTGGCGGGTAGGCGGGCTCAGCAGGTGCCGGCCAGCGGGCTGCACCCGCGCCGAAGCGTACTCGGCCACAAGGCCGCCAAAATCCGGAATTATCACGCAGTCGTGGTCGCGGAGCAGCGGGCGCAGGTGGTCGGAGAGGTTCATATTTTTGAATTATGAGTTATAGATTATGAAGTATGAGTTGGGGGGTAGGCCGGCAGAAATTTCAGAGCTAGGAAGCTGATGGTCAATTCCTCAACTTTTAGCTCACAACTTCTAACTCATAACTTAAAACGAATAGGTTAAGCCACCAATTGCGTTGATACCCTGCACCGGGTAGTTCAGGTAGAGCTGGTAGTGGCGATTGGTCAGGTTGTTTGCAAGTGCAAAGATGCTGAATTTTGGGGTAATGCGGTAATCGGCGCGTAGGTTGAGGTCGATAACGGCATTGGTTTGGCGGTCGACTTCGGTATAAGGGAAGGTATTGCCTCCTAAGCCCAAGCCATAGTTAGCCGAGTAGTAGTAGAGGTTGGCGCCTAACTGCAATTTTTCTGACATGCTATAAGTGCTGTAGAAAGTGCCCATGAAGGCCGGCCGGCCGTAGGGCTGGGCCAGGGTCTTCAGGCCGTAGTGATTGTAGTCGGCCTTGAAGCCTACCCGCACTTTCTCGGCGGCGCTATAGAGCGCTTCGGCGTGCAGGTTGAATACATCAATGGCATTGCTGTCATACACGAGGTCGAATTTGGTGGTATCGTTCGTGACAGGGAAAGTAGCTGTACTCGCTACATTACGGTAGAAATACAAGTTCTTGGCGCGGCTGTAAGTGGCGCGTGCCGCCAGCTCCAAACCGCTAACGGGGGTAGAGGTGAAGCCGAGGTAGACGCTCGGGCCCTGGTGGGTATCGGCTACCGTCAGGCCCTGGTCGAGGCCCAGCCAGGGGTTCTCCTGCGTTAGGTCGTAGCGCGTAACGCGCTGACTGGCCCCACCCAGGCCACCGTATACTTGAAACTTCTCGGGCACCACGGCATAGCCGATGCGCACGGCCGGGTACACGGCACCTTTGCTGACGCCATTAGGCTGTTCACCGTCTAATGATGGTTCGCTCGAATAGCCAAGCGTAGCCCCCAACGTCAGCGATAGACCGGTTTTGCCGGTTAGCTCATAGGCAGGCGTGACCTGCACGAAATTGCGGCTGCGGGTGTAAGGGACGAAGGCAGGGTCAGTAAAAACACCTTTTTCCTTGATTAAGGAGGCATC
>CALMOO010000757.1 GCA_937871705.1 uncultured Hymenobacter sp. | reverse complement strand
ACGCACGCCTTCCAAAAACAGCAGGCCAACTTCGTGGCGGCGCTCGACTACCTGGGCCTGATTTACGCCACGGCCTTGGGCTACTTCGTGTTTGGCGACAAAATCAAGCCCACTGTGTACCCCGGCATTGCGCTGGTGCTGGTGGGGGTAGGGCTCAATGCCTGGTACTCGACCCAGCACCCGGCTAAGGAGAAAGGCAGCTAGCTTGTGCCGGAAAAGGCAACAGCCAATGGCTAGCAGCTAGTAGCTCCTATTTCGGCTCTAACTTGCCTGCTGCTTCGGTGTTGCTGTTTCCTATGCGCTTTCCTTTTCGCCTTGCTTTCTGCTTCGCGCTCATCTTCTGGCTTTTTGCTACCCCCCTCGCCCGCGCCGGCACCATCAAAGGCAAGGTGAGCGGCACCAACGGCGGGGGTTTGGCTTTCGCCAACGTGGCGGTGCGCGGCACGGCTACCAGCACCGGCACCAACGACCAGGGCCAGTACCAGCTGCGGCTGGCGGCCGGCAGCTACCAGCTGGTTTTCCAATACGTGGGCTACAAGCAGCGCCTCGAAACCGTGCACGTGCCGGGCGCCGACTCCACGCTGGTGCTCAATGTGCAGCTCGAGCCCGAGTCGTACAGCCTGGCCGAAGTGGCGGTGCACGGCTCCGACCGTGACCCCGCCTACGCCATTATTCAGCAGGCGCAGCAGTGGCGCACCTACCACCAGCGCGAGCTGGCCACCTACCAGGCGCGGCTCTATATCAAGAGTCTGATTCGCCTCAGCGAAACGCCTAGCAAGGTGTTTGGCTTGTTTAAAATGGGACCCGACATCAAGCCCGGCATTTTATACTTGTCAGAAAGCCTGTCGGATATCCGCTTCACGCAGCCTAATACCATCAAGGAGCACATGCTGTCGAGCCGGGTCAGCGGCGACTCGCGGGGTATCAGCTTCAATCGGGCGCGCGGTGGGCTTAATTTCTACGACAACGTGCTGAAGCCCGACTTTGCACCGCGCGGCTTTGTGTCGCCGATTGCCGGCAATTCGTTTTTATTCTACCAGTACGAGCTGGTGGGCACCTCACAGCAGGGCGGCGAGCTGGTGCACAAGATTCGCCTCATTCCGCGCCGCCGCACCGACCCAGTGTTCAGCGGCTTCATCTACATCGTGGACGGCTCGTGGCGCATTCAGGCCGTGGATGTGCGCCTGACCAAAGACGCGCAACTCGACTACGTTGATGACTTGCACATCGAGCAGCTGTTTGCGCCCGCGCCCGGCGTGCCGCACGTGTGGGCGCTGCAATCGCAGAAGCTGAGCGTTAATTTTTCGGCTTTTGGCTTCAAAGGCTCGGGCTACGCCACAGCCGTTTTCTCTGATTATAACCACGTTGTGGCTACCTACCCCGCCCCGCCCGAGGTGAAGAAAGCGCCCGCCGCCACGGCTGCTCAGCCGGCCGCGCCGCCCGTGGTGGCCCCGGTCACGACCAAGGAATTGACTCGCCAGATTCGGCGCCAGAAGCCCGACCTTTCGGGCCTGAACCGGCAGGTGCGCCAACAGGTGAAGCAGGCCCGGCGCGACTCGATTCGCCACGACCCGTTTGCCCAAATGAAAGCCGGCGAGGTGATGCTGGCCGAAAAGGGCGTGAACGAGCGCGACAGCTCGTACTGGAGCCAAATCAGACCCGTGCCGCTGACCGAGGAGGAGAAGCTTGACTACCACAAAAAAGACAGCTCGGAGGTGGTGCGCAAGTCGCGCCCCTACCAGGACTCGCTCGACCGCAAGCGCAACGAGTTTACGCCTACCAAGCTGCTGCTCACGGGCTACACCCACAGCAACACCTTCGCCAAGCGCACGCTCACAGCGCTGCCTATTTTCAACGAGCTGCAATACAATACCGTCGAGGGCTTCGTGCTGAACGCCCAGGCCACCTACGCCCAGCGCACCGACGACCGCCGCTTCTTCACGCTCACCCCTACCCTGCGCTACGGCTTCAGCAACCAGCAATTGCAGCCCAGCCTGACCGCAAACTGGCAGCTCGACCCCGTGAAGCTGCGCCAAGTGGGACTGATTGTGGGCCGCACCATCGAGAACTTCGACCGCAACTCGCAGCTCACGCCCTTCATTAACTCAGCCTACACGCTGCTGGCTAATCGCAATTACGCCAAGCTCTACCGCCGCGACGGCGCCGAGCTGAGCTACTTCTGGGAGCCCGTCAATGGCCTCACGGTGCGCGGCGCGGCCAGCTATTTCGACCGCCACGAGCTCGAAAACACTACCACCGACCTCTGGCACGACGTGGGGGGTAGGGCCTTCACGAGCAACCAGCCGGTGGCCGAAGAGGCGCCTGAAGGCACCGGCTTCGGCCGCAGCCGGGCCGTGACGCTGACGCTGAACGTGAGCTACCGGCCCGGCACCACCTATATCACGCGGCCCGATGGCAAGTACAACCTGGGCTCCAAATACCCGGTCTTTAATGCCCAAATCAGGCAGGGCGCCAGCCTGCTGGGCGCCGATGTCCGCTACACGCTGCTGCAAGGCTCGGTGCGCCAAACCATTCAGCTGGGGCTGCTGGGCGCCTCCAGCTACGAAGCCATCTTGGGCGGCTTTGTGGGCAGCCAGCAGAATCTGACGTTTATCGACTTCCGTCACTTCTCGGGCAATCGTACCATCTTAACGGGCAATTTCAGCCAGTTTCAGCTGCTCGACTATTACCAGTTCAGCACTCGGGCCAGCTACTTCGAGGGGCATTTCAACCACCACTTCAACGGCTTTATTTTTAACAAGATACCCTTACTACGCGCTTTAAAGTGGCAGGAAGTTTTCTCGCTTAATTACCTGCAGACGGCGCAGTCGGGCCCCTACCTGGAGCTGGGCGCAGGCATCGAGCACATCTTTAAGCTCGGGCGGATTGACTTTTTCACCGGCTTGCAAAACCGCGCACACACGGGCTCAGGCATCCGCCTTGGCCTGGGTATCTAGGGCTACTGGTTAGTACGAGGCTTGGTAAATTTTGCGAATGGCTGCTTGTTGGGCATTTGGCTAGTTTTAGGGGGGTAGGGAACTCGTGGCATTGATTTTGGAAAGAGTTGGGCGCACCTGCACTCCTTTCACTCCTTGCCCCTATCACCCATGAAAACTCTACTTTGCACCCTGCTGCTGCTCGCTGGCCTGGCAACGAGCGCCTTCGCCCAAAAAACTGCCGTCAAGAAAGGCGTGATACTGCTCGATAAGCAGCCATATGCCCATATCGAAAACGCTGGCGATTATACCTACTACATCAGCAACCTGCAAAACGAGCGCCTTTTCGTAGTTAAGCACCTGTATTTTATTGACCCTCAAAGTGCCAACCTCGTTAATGGAGCCACTGAGACTCACTATTGGCAATTCGTATTTACAAAATCCAAAACTGTGGTGGAGATGCCTTTTTTCGCTACTTATGGGCTGGATAGCGAGGTAGTGGCGCGCAAGATTTGCCTGGCTCGGCTGCTCAAAAATGATGCGCTCGACCCGCAAGCTCTTGCCGACTTCGTGACGAACAACGGGGCGGTGTATTCTGAGCGGCGGGAAGCGCTTAATCGCGCGGCAGCCACACCGCCAACTGGCAAATAGTGTCTATTGGCTTACTACCCCCCTAAACGCAAGAAGCTCCGCCACTAGCGGAGCTTCTTGCGTTTAGGGGGGTAGGGATGGCACAGGCTCCGACGCCTCACGGCACCCTCACGAAAGCGGCGGTTATTTTACTTCTTCATAATCCACGTATTCGCCACCCTGGTAGTCAACCGGCTTGCGGCCGGCGCTTTGCGTAGGCGGCACGTAGTCGACCTTTACTTGCCCTGGGGTGGGCGGCGGGCCCGCAGGCCGGAAGAAATCGGCCGGGCTCGCATGCGACTGCTGCGCCTTCCGTACCTGCTGGCGCACGAAGCCGCCCAAAGCCGCCCGCAGCACCACTGGCAGAATATAGCGTACTAGCATGAAAAATAACAGCAGCGAAATGGCGAAGCTCATAGGTGGGATGAAAAGAGAGGCAAGATACTAC
The DNA here is from genome assembly GCA_937871705.1 of uncultured Hymenobacter sp. Classification (GTDB taxonomy): domain Bacteria; phylum Bacteroidota; class Bacteroidia; order Cytophagales; family Hymenobacteraceae; genus Hymenobacter. The sequence goes on along the minus strand of CALMOO010000757.1, from coordinate 532 downwards.
GACGGTCAGCACGGGCCCAAGCGTAACAATAACAAGAGTTGGCTGATAATTGTGCTAGTCGCGCTGCTAATAAGCAGGGCAAATGCTCAAACGCGGCCCGATTTTGCCAGCCTCTACCGCCCTACCCCCAACCGCCTGCTCGTAGAAACCCGCCGCGAGGCCGATAGCCTGCGGCTGCTACTAAACCGGCCGGCACCGGCCGCCGGCCAGCCACTACCGAGCCTGCGCCTCACGCTGTGGCCCAACTACGACGCCAAGCAGCCGCTGTGGCAAGCTACGCAACGGCTGCGCCTCTACCCCGGCTCCGACGCCAGCAGCCCCACGCTGGTGCTCACTACGGCTATCGCTGCCGCCCAAGTGCCGGCCGGCGCGGTGCTGCAAGTGCGCTTCGACCAGCCCGTGCTTACTAATCAGCCGGAGGGCCCCGACCAAAACCCGGCTACCACGGCCTGGCTGCGCCTCACGCCTGAGCGCCTGGCCCGCCCATTTGTGCTGCTCGACTCGACGGGCCTGGTCCTGACGCGGCCTTACC
>CALMOO010000756.1 GCA_937871705.1 uncultured Hymenobacter sp. | reverse complement strand
GCCCTACCCCTACCTTTACGCTTTATTCCTTACAGGTACCTAATGGCGGATTCTTTTCCTCAGAAAACCCTGGCGCTGCTGGGCTCTACGGGCTCCATTGGCACGCAGGCGCTGGCCGTGGTGCGCGAGCAGCAGGGGCGGTTTCGGGTGGCGGTGCTCACGGCCGGGCAGCAGTGGCAGCTGCTGGTGGCGCAGGCCCGCGAGTTTCGGCCAGCGGCCGTTGTTATCGGCGAAGCCTTTTACCAGGAAGTGAAAGCCGCCCTCGCTGACCAGCCCGAAACCGAGGTGCTGGCCGGCGCCGCCGCCCTCGAAGAAGTAGTGCAGCGCCCCGAAATCGACGTGGTGCTCACGGCCCTGGTCGGCTACGCCGGCCTACCCCCCACGGTGGCCGCCATCCGGGCGGGCAAGGACATTGCCCTGGCCAACAAGGAAACGCTGGTAGTGGCCGGCGAGCTGATAACCAGCCTGGTGCAGCAGCACGGCGTGCGGCTGCTGCCCGTCGATTCGGAGCACTCGGCCATCTTCCAGTGCCTGGCCGGCGAGGCGCAGAACCCCATCGAGAAGGTCATTCTCACGGCATCGGGCGGGCCGTTTCGGGGCAGCTCGGCGGCCGACCTGGCTTCCATCACGAAGGCTCAAGCCCTGAAGCACCCCAATTGGACGATGGGCGCCAAAATCACCATCGACTCGGCCACGCTCATGAACAAGGGTCTCGAAGTGATTGAAGCCAAGTGGTTGTTTAACCTTACGAATGAGCAAGTTGACGTAGTGGTGCATCCGCAAAGCATTGTGCACTCGCTGGTGCAGTTCGAGGATGGCTCGCTGAAGGCGCAGTTGGGGCTACCCGACATGAAACTGCCTATTCAGTACGCGCTGGGCTACCCGCAGCGGCTGCAAAATAACTGGCCCCGGTTTTCGTTTCTGGCCTACCCCACCCTCACCTTCGAAGCACCCGACCAGGCTACTTTTCGCCACTTGCCGCTGGCATTCGCGGCTATGCAGCGCGGCGGCAGCGCGGCGTGCGTCCTCAACGCCGCCAACGAGGTGGCCGTGGCCGCGTTTCTGCGCGATGAGGTGAGCTTCCTGGGCATGGCCGATGTGGTAGCCGAGTGCCTGCAAGCAGTGCCGTATCTTGCGGCGCCAACCCTGGCTGACTACGCCGCTACCGACGCGGAAACGCGCCGAGTTGCAACCTCTTTACTGTAAAAAATCGTTGTCATGCTGACGAAGGAAGCATCTTATCACGGCTGCTTTCGCCAGATTTCACTTTACCCCGAGCGTTGCGAACGTGATAAGATGCTTCGCAGGCTCAGCATGACAGGTAGTAGTAACTACAAAATATATTGGAAACCCTTGTTATGATTGGCCAGCTAGTGCTGGGCCTTTCGCTATTAGTAGGCTTGCACGAGTTCGGGCACTTTGCCTTCGCCAAGCTCTTTAAGATTAAAGTCACTAAGTTTTATATCTTTTTCGACTTCCTATTTCCGTTGCCCAATGTGCTCAACTTCAGCTTACTGAAGAAGAAGGTGGGCGAGACGGAGTATGGCATCGGCTGGTTCCCATTGGGCGGCTACGTGGCCATTCACGGCATGGTGGATGAGACGCAGGACGCCGATACGCTGGCCGGCCCGCCGCAGCCCGACGAGTTTCGGAGCAAGGCAGCCTGGCAGCGGCTATTGGTAATGCTCGGCGGCATTATCATGAACGTGATTACGGGCATCGTCATTTTTTCGGCTCTCACCTTCAAGTACGGCGAAAACTACCTACCCGCCTCCGAGGCGCGCTACGGCGTGGTGCCCAACGGCCTGGGCCGCCAGATTGGCCTGCGCGCCGGCGATAAGATTGTAAAAATCAATGGCCGGCCCTTCGCCGAATTCGACGATGTGCGCAGCGCTGACGTTATCCTGGGCTCGCACGCTTATTACACCGTAGACCGTGACGGCCAGTTGATTGACATTAATATTCCGGCCAATTTTATGGACCGGCTGGCCAAGCAGGGCGACAGCATTTTTGTGGAAGCTCGCACGCCCTTCACCGTGAAGCGCGTGGTGGGCGGTACGCCCGCCGCCAAAGCGGGCCTGCAAGCCGGCGACCAGGTGACGGCCGTGGGCACCATCCCTACCCCCTACTTCGACCGCCTACAAGCCGCGCTGCGCCTCAATGCTGGCAAAACCACCTCGCTGGCCGTGACGCGGGCTGGCCAAAGCCTGACGCTGCCCATCAAGGTAAACAGCGACGGCCGCATCGGTTTTGAGCCGCTGCCGACGCTGCACTATAGCCAGCGCCACTACTCATTCTTCGGCTCGGTGCCCAAGGGCACGACGCAGGCTTTTGGCATTATTGGGGCGCAGGCCCGCGCCGTGGGCAAGATTATTCGCCGCGAAGCCTCGGCTTCAGAAAGCCTCGGCGGGCCGGTCGAGATTGCCCAGCAGTACGGCGGGCAGTGGGACTGGCTGCGCTTCTGGCTGCTCACGGGCTCGCTGAGCATGGTGCTGGCTTTCATGAACTTGCTGCCCATTCCGGCTCTCGACGGCGGCCACGTCGTATTCCTGCTCTACGAGATGATACTGCGCCGCAAGCCGTCGGATGCGTTTTTGGAGAATGCCCAGCGCGTAGGCACGGCGCTCATTCTGATGCTGATGCTCTACGTGATTGTGCTGAAGCCAATTCTCAAACACTTCTAGCCGCTGGCTAGCACCGTAATTTTAGGAGCGCGATTCTTCAGTGAGTTGCGCTCCTCTTTTTTGCCTTATGCGTCGCCTTTCATTACTGCTGTTGCTCGTGCCGCTGCTGGCACTTACTACCCGCCACACCTACCACTCCAGCATCCTGGAGCTGCGCGTCAACCCCGACAAGCAGCAGGTCGAGTTGGCGCTCAAAGTATTTACCGACGACCTCGAAAACGCACTTTCTAAGGGCCGCCCGCAGCACCTGAGCCTGCA
>CALMOO010000755.1:4321-5039 GCA_937871705.1 uncultured Hymenobacter sp. | reverse complement strand
GCGCCTACCTGCGCCGTTGGGAGCAACTACCCGAAATTCAGCTCTTTGCTGAGGCCCCGGAAGTATTGTGCCGCACCGTAACGGCCTGGGCCGGCGTACCGTTTGAGGAGAAAGATATTCAGCCCTTTGCCCAGGACCTGGGCGCAATGGTCGACGCGTTTGGGGGGGTAGGGCCGCGCCACGGCCGCGGCAAAGTGGCCCGCACCCACGCCGAAAAGTGGCTCAGCAAAATGGTGGAGAATGTCCGCGCGGACAAGCAGTACGTGCGCGCGGGCTCGCCGCTGGCCGCCGTAGCCAGCCACCACGAGCTTAATGGCGAGCTGCTTTCGCCCCAAATGGCCGCTGTTGAGCTCATCAACCTTATTCGGCCCACTGTGGCCATTGCGTATTTTGTGGTGTTTGAGGCCGTGGCGCTGCACGAGCACCCCGAGTGGCGGGCGCGCCTGGCCAGCGGTAGTGCGGCTGATACTGAATTGTTTGTGCAGGAAGTGCGCCGGCTTTATCCGTTCACGCCCATCTTGGGAGCCCGCGTGCGCCACGCGTTTGAGTGGGGCGGCTACCAGTTCAAGAAAGGCCAACTAGTGCTGCTCGATGTGCACGGCATCGACCACGATGCCCGCCAGTGGCAAAACCCGGAGGAGTTTCAACCTGAGCGGTTTAAAAATTGGGATGGCAGTCCGTTCAACTTTATTCCGCAGGGCGGCAGCGACCACTACAC
>CALMOO010000755.1:2401-4311 GCA_937871705.1 uncultured Hymenobacter sp. | reverse complement strand
GTGCCGGTGAGTGGCTCACCATCGCGGCCATGAAAACCGTGGCCCGCCTCCTCACCACCTCCATGACCTACGAGGTGCCCCCGCAAGACCTCACAATCGACCTCACCCGCATGCCCACGCGCCCCAAAAGCGGCTTTATCATGCGCCAAGTGCGCGCTAAGAATGACTACGTGCCCGCCCCGATGGAGGCCGGGCCCGCCAGGTTTACTGCGGCACCAGCAGGCTCGGGTTGCCCTTTCGCGCACTAGCTGCTTCAGCCAGGCCACAACTACAACGGCCTACCCCCCTTTGCTTGTTCAAGGGGGGTAGGCCGTTGTTCGCTAGGTGCGCTGCAAGTGCACTAAGCTGTGAGAAGCAATCCTTTAAGCTATGCTGCTTTTGCGCTGAGTAAAGCGGCTAGTAGCCGCCCGATTTACCTGTCTTGGTGTTAGAAGAACCCGTGCTTTTTTTGTTGGAAGTAGGCGCCGTTGGGGCTACCACCACCTTGCCCTTGGGCGCGGGCCCGCTGTTATGGCCCTGCCCGCCCGAGCGGGTAATCTGATTCGGAACGGGTTTGCTGCTGCCCTTGGTGCCGCCGCCGGGCTTGTAGTTAGGCGCCGAAGTCACGGGGTTGCTGTTGGGCGCGCTGCTGCTGGTATTGGCGCTGTTGCCGCTGCTGGCGTCGTTGTTGCCTTTGTCGCCGCGGGTGTTGCCGCCCACGTTGCTGCCGGCGGTCTGGCTGCTCTGGGCCGCAGCTGTGCCGATGGTAGCCGCTAGAGCCGCCACGATGATGAGGGTCTTTTTCATAATTAAGAAAGTGTAAAACAGTACGAAGCGTAGTTGCTGACTGCGCAGGCTTACGGCGAACCGGCAGCTCGCGTTGGCGCCGGCTGGCTGGGCTGGCACTATCGCAATCGCCAGCTCACCAGCGCGCCGCCGTAGTAGTTGCGCCCCTGCGCCGGCTGGAAGTAGCGGCCGCCAAACGCATTCAAGTCATTGCCAAGGCTATAGTCGGCGCCCGCGTACAGGTCGAGGTCGAGCTTGCCGAATAAGGTGCGGCGCCACCCGGCGCGGCTGCCAAAAATCCAGTAGCCGGCCGCGTAGTCGGTATTGGCATCGTTGAGCGGAATAGTGGATTGGTGGCTAAGTGTGGGGCTGAGGTAAAACCCTAGCTGCTGGCTAAAGTCTAGGCCCGCGCTGAGGGTGTGCGGCGCCGTGCCCGTGAGGTGGTTGCCGCTAAAGCTTTGGCCCGTGGCCGACTCATAAGTGCCAAACCGAAAGTGGTTGTAGGCATAGCTGCCCCACACCCGCAGCCCTGCCGCCGGGCTAGCCGCTGCGGAGGGGGTAGGGGGCCGCCACAGCCAGCCGCTGGCCGCCACCTCAGCCCCGCGCTGGTGCGTGTCGCCCGAGTTGGCAAATAGCTGGGTACCATTGGCATCGGAGCGCGAGACGATGGTGTTGCGCAGCTCAAAATCAAACAGCGCCAAGTCAAACGTTAGCCGGCCGCCGAGCAGCGTGCCGCGGCTGCCCACCTCGTAGCTCGTGCCGCGCTCAGGCTGCAAGTCGCGGTTAATACTGCCATCCGAAGGCCGTAGCTCGGCCTCGGTGGGCGGTGAAAACCCGGTGCTCACGCTGGCATAAGTTGAAATCTGGGATGTAATTTCTTTGAGCAACGCCACCCGCGGCGACACCTGCGGCCGAAAATCTTGAGTTACCACGTAGCCGCTGGGGTTGGTAGCGGCCGACGACACGCGTGCAATCTGGTAGCGCTGGCGGTTGTAGCTGGCGCCCGCCGTCAGCAGCAAGCCGGCCGGCAATTCGTAGTCAGCCTGCGCAAACACGAAGCCCGTGCGGGTCGAAATCTCGTCGTCGTAGCGCAGCGGGCCCGGCGAGCCGGCCAGGTTCTGGTAGCTGCGCGAGTCCAGAAACGA
>CALMOO010000755.1:0-2391 GCA_937871705.1 uncultured Hymenobacter sp. | reverse complement strand
ACGATGCTTGAAACTCGCCGCCGCCCTGCACCCGCAGCACCCGGCCAGCCAGCGTGCCGCGGTAGTTCAGTGCTGCCCGGGCCCCGCCGCCCAGGTTTGCATCGCGCTCCCAGTCAACCAGGTACGGCGTTAGAATACGGGTAGCCCGCCCAAAAACTGTGGCCGTCGTGCTCCACTTGTCCGAAAACCGGTACTCGTGCGTAAGCCCCAGCAAGCCCGACTGCGAGGCGTACGAGCCCTTTTGCACCACCGTGCCGGGCGCCGTGGCCGTGCTGGGCCGCGCCTGGCGCGGGTCGCGCTCATACTCCGCCCGCGTGAGGCCACCCGGCAGTTGGTAGTAGATGTCGGTAAACAGCGCGTGCACCGCCAGCGTCTGCTTGGCACTGGGCGAAGTTTCACCATCTAGGGCAAACACGTCGCGGCGCAAGGCGCTGTTCTGGCGGTAGCCATCGAGACTTTGGTGGGCGTACTGCGCGCGCCAGTAGTCGGTGCCCTGGCCCGCAACCTCGGCCGAAGCGGTGACGCGCCGCAGCCCGTACGAGCCCGCCGAGTAGCCCACCTGCGCCCGGCTCTGGCCGGGCAGCGGGCGGCGGTTCTCGAGGCGCACCACGCCGCCCGTGCCCGCACCGTACACGCTGCCCGCTGGCCCCTTCAGCACCTCAATGCGCCCCAGCTGCGCCGGGTCGAGCAGGTTGAGGGGGGTAGTACCATTGGCTTCCGTAAACGGGATATCGAAGTAATACAGCTTCACATTGCGCACCCCAAACGGCGAGCGCAGCGTGCTGCCCCGAATGCTGATACGGTAGCTGGCCGTGGCGCGCTCCTCCAGCCGCACGCCCGGCAGCGTGTTCACCGCCGAGGCCAGCGAGGTCTCATTAAACCGTTGAATAATAGATTGGTCAATGACCCCCACGCCCGCCGCCGTGCGCCGCAGCGGCAGCCGCTGCCCGTAGCCCACCACAGTAGCCGATGGCAAGGCGCGCGCATTAATCGTGTCAGGGGGGGTAGGGGCCTGTGCCCATCCGCACAAAGGCAGGCTGAGCAAGGCCGCTAGGAAGTAGCAAATTCGCATGGACGCACAACAAATGTGCTTTCCAAACGGCGGGAAAGGGTGTGAGGTTTGCTACCGTCGCCATAACTGCCTGCGTCGCCTTTAGCGGGTGCGCCGATGCAGATACGTTAGCAGATGCCAGTTTTGCGTTAGCCACTGCCGTTTTACCCAACTTACCGGCGCGTGAATTTTCCAGTTTATATCAAACCTCAGTATATTCTCCTCAACCCAATAGGGCATAGGAACCTTACTGTGGAGCATGGGTGCATTGGCAACCACTAACTGTCGGTACTCGCTTTCAAGCGAAGACTTGGCATAGTAACGAATATCAATAATCGTAGCTTGTGAGGTAGCCTTATGAATAATTAAATTGATATCGTACAAGTTGGCATAGTGCCGGAGCACCTCTGGCATAATATCCACGAGTACTTGAGGAATTAGCTGCATTCGCTCAAGCTGCAAGTACCTTTCTTTCTCGGTGAGAACATTCTGGCTGTTATAAATTTCTGAGAATATATACCGACAGTTTGTTGATAAAACATTGTAAGTTAACACGCTTGCCATGCTAAGCAAGTGTATTGTCATTCGTTGAATGTCAGCCTAAAGCGTTTCGGGAGTTATGCTATGCTTCATATCTCTAAATAGCAGCAATCAGCGCTTAGTCACCATACTCTTCATCCAAGCTATAATCTCAGCAAAAGCAAATGCGCTAACTGCGATACTCATTACGAATGTATATTTTTCGCCTTGCGTGGCCTGGATGTCTTTACTAAAATGATAGGAGCAATAAGTGCATTAGCACGATGCCCATGCGCTTTCCCCAATGAAAATAGTGAATTAATACTTTTGGGTTTCTATCAGCTACTCATCTTCTTCTGCGCCCGGCACGGCCAGCTGCGCATTTATCAGCGGCGTTTTTGGGGCCAGGAAGAACCCTGTGAGGCTGGCAAATAGTATTGGCACGGGCTGCTGAAACCCGGTGAGCGTGGCCAGCAGGATGGCCGTGCTGATGGGCGTGCGCGTGGCGCAGGCATTAATGGCCGCCATGCAGCTAATCATGGCCAGCGGCAGGTTCTGCGACGGGAAAACTGTGTGAATGAGCAGCCCCAGCGTAGCTCCCACGAAGAACAGCGGAATAATGAAGCCTCCACGCCAGCCCGAGGTGACGGTGAGCGCAATAGCCACTATTTTGGCAGCGAGCAGCCCTAGCAGAAAAGCCACGGTGAAGTGCCCTTCGAGCAGTTCGGCTAGCTGCTCGTGGCCGAAATAGCGTGCGAGCGGCACGTAGTAAGCCAGGATACCCAGCAGCAGCCCGCCAGCGCCCATCTTCACATAAGTCG
>CALMOO010000754.1 GCA_937871705.1 uncultured Hymenobacter sp. | reverse complement strand
CTCCCACCGAGAGGGCGGTAGTGGTGAGCAATTGCTTGGCGTACTGAAGCAGCTTTTGCTGCAGGTGCTGGCGGGTATTCAGGCCGGTGTGGGCACGTAGCAGGTCGCTGAGGTAGTTGGGCGAGAGGTGCAGCTGCGCGGCCAGCTCCTGCACGCTGGGCGGCCCCTGCGCGGTCAGCTGCTCGCCGTCCACGTAACGGGCCAGCAGTTGCTCAAACCGGCTTACTACGTCGTGGCTGGCCGCCTGGCGCGTGAGAAACTGGCGGTGGTAGAACTGGTTGCAGTACGTCAGCAGCAGGTCGAGGTGCGCCACGAGCAGGTCGTGGGTAAACGCCGTGATGGGCGCGGCTACCTCCTGCGCGAGGCCCTGCATCAGGCCCAGCATCTGCTGTTCTTCGGCGGCCGAGAGGTGCAGGGCCTCGTTGGCCGCGTAGGAAAAGAAGCCATACGTCGTAATTTTGCGGGCCAGCGGGTAGCCCTTCAGAAAATCGGGATGTACCACCACCAAGCGGCCTTCCACCAGCACGGGCACGTCGGCTTCGAGGCGCACGGCCTGGTGCGGGGCCGTGAAAATCATCACGCCCGCGTTGAAGTCGTAGTACTGCTGGCCGTAGCGCAGCTGGCCGCCGTCGAGCTTTTTGAAGGCAATCGTGTAGAAGTTATACGAGATGGTTTGCGCAGTATGGGCCTGTAGCTGGCGCAGGTCTACCACGCTCACCAGCGGGTGCGTCGGCTGGGGCACGTGCAGGGCCTGGTGCAGGGCCGAGATGGACCGGATATGGTGCAGCGGCGGTTTCGGAGGCTTCATGACCGGCAGTAAGGTTGGCCCCCGGCCCCTGGCAGCAGGAGCCGGGGGCAAGTAAATAGTTTCGCACCTTTCCTTCGCTTACGGCTCGCCGGCCTGAAGGCCCCGGACGGCCAGGAGTACAAGCCAGCGCTGCCAGTGGCAACTCGCTACGGCCGGCCGGACCTGCACGAGGCTAGTGCCAGGTGGTGACGCTAGCGGGCAACGGCTTGGTACGGCAAATAGTTGTGCATCCCGAACTCCTGCTTAAACTCGTCGCTCAACGGTCCCAAAGCCGTCATGTGCGTGATAGTGGTGATTTCGCCCCACACCGCCAGGGGAACGGCGGTGTTCTGCATATGCAGGCGGATGGCGGCCTCGTTGGCGTAGCGCTCGTGCTGGCAGTAGCGGCCCGGAGCCTGGCAAAACACTTCATAGCTGAGGACGTGCGGCTCGTTTTGGGTAATGGCCAGTTGCTGGGCAAGCGTCTGCTCGTAGCGTGCCTGGTCGGCTTCCGCTACGGTGAAGGAAAAAATTAAATCAACGGTCTCGTTTTGCATGGAAACTAAAGGGGAATGCAAGGATAAAGGATGCTGGTACTTAGCGAAGCTATCGGCGGCGAAGCAGCTGGAGCGCGAACTAACGGGGCTATTCAGTGGCAGTAGGGCGCTAGCTGGCTGGCGGAAAGTCGGTCGAAACAGACAAGTCATGCCATCGCTCAGCCTCCGCAAGGCGCTGACGCAAGGCCGCTGTCACATACTGCACTGCGTCGGAACCGGCTAGCAGGCGCAGCGGCGGCTCTGCTTCGTGGGTCAACTGCACAATAGCGGCAGCCAGGCGCGTAGGGTCACCGGGCTGGTGGCCAGTGAGTTGAGCGACATAGCCGAGTGTCTGGCCTACGGTCGGCTCGTAGTCGGGCAGCGTGTCCTGGGCCTTGTGCAGCGATTTGTCGCTGAGCAGTTCGGTGCGGAAAGTACCCGGCTCGACTAGCGTCACCTTGATGCCCAGCGGAGCCACTTCCTGGTGCAGCGACTCGGTGAGGCCCTCCACGGCAAACTTGGAACCGCTATAACTCGACGAAGCTGGCGCACCAATGACGCCCTGCATGGAGGAGATGTTAATAATATGTCCTGCCCGCTGCTGCCGCAAGTGGGGCAGCACGGTCCGTAGTACATTAAGCACGCCGAACACGTTGGTATCGAACTGGCGGCGTACCTCGGCATCGCTGGTGGTTTCGAGCGCTCCCAGTAGCACGTAGCCCGCGTTATTGACCACTACATCTAGGCGACCGTGCCGGGCGACTGCCTGCGCCACGGCGTGCTGCACCTCGGCTTCGTTGGTTACGTCCAGCTTGAGTGCCGTCAGGTGCGGATTGTTGCCAAACGTGTCGGCAATGGTTTCCGGGTTGCGTCCAGCCGCCACCACGTAGTCGCCGGTGGCCAGGGCTGCCTTGACAATTTCGGCGCCGATGCCCCGGTTAGCCCCGGTAATAAACCATACTTTACTCATCGGAAGAAGTTTGTTAGTGAGCCGACAAAGGTGGGAACTTTGGCCAGGAGGCTTGTAGCTCAAAAAAGGGAAGTTGTAGCCCAATCCCGGATGCCCCGCCCCGCGCGGGGGTACGCCCGCAAGCACGACCAGTATATTTGCCACTTTACTCCCCACTCCCTCATGTCAACCCTTGACCAGAATAAGGCCGTCGTGCGGCGCTTCAACCACGAAGTCATCGAGCAGGGCAACGCCGCCAGCTTCCGCGAGCTGCTGCACGCGCAGTTTATCAACCACTCGGCCCCGGCCGGGGCCGACAACGGCCCCGCCGGGATGTGGACCACCTTCGAGCAGGTGCTGCGGCCGGCTTTCCCCGACCTGCGGGTAACCATTCACGAGCAGGTGGCCGAGGGCGACTTGGTCACGACCCGCAAAACCATTGCCGGCACGCACACCGGCCCGCTGCTGGGGCTGGCCCCCACGGGCCGCCGCGTGGCCATCGACGTGCTCGACCTGGTGCGGGTGCATCAGGGCCAGTACGTCGAGCACTGGGGCTTCAACACCCTGCCGGCCGTGTTGCAGCAGCTAGCCCAGCCCTGAAGCCGGCCGGCGCTCTGCCTTCGCGCCGTGCCGCTTCCGGCAGCCTTCTGGGACCGCCGGCTGGCTCAATGGCCAGCGCCTGGAAGCTCCGGGCCGTCTTCTTCCACCGGCTGGGCAAAATTCGGGACCGGGGCTTCGAGCAGCAGCGCTACCGGGCCAGTGGCCTGAACCTGCTCACGGCCGCCATCGTGTTAACGCCTCAGCAGAGAGGGCAACAGTTCCTGGCCGGTTGAGGCGCTGCCAACTGCGGGAAGATACTTCCGCTGGGGCACTACAGGTAGCTCGTGGCTTTACCGGACCGGATGGTAGGGCAGCCCGATTCAGTTGGGCTGAAACGACTGCCGGAAGGCCAGCGGCGACAGGGCCGTCTTGGTTTTAAAAAACCGGCTGAAGGATTGCGGGTGCTCGAAGCCCAGCGCGTAGGCCACCTCACTCACCGATAGGGACGTGGTGGCGAGCTGTTCCTTCGCCTGCGCGATGAGTTTGTCGTGGATGTGCTGCTGGGCGCTTTGACCGGTGAGCGTACGCAGCAGGTCGCTCAGGTAACTGGGCGACACGTGCAGGCACTGCGCCAGGTACTGGACCGTGGGGATACCTCGGCCGGGCAGGTCCTCGCGGCGAAAGCAGTCCGCCAATAGTTCCTCCAGCTGTTGTAGCAAGTTGCTGTGCACCGCTTTGCGCGTCAGAAACTGGCGCTTGTAAAAGCGGTCCGCGTAGTTCAGCAGCAGCTCGAGCTGGGCAACGACCACATCCTGGCTGAATTCATCCCAGCGGCTGGCCAACTCCGCAGCCATCGTTTTGAACAGCGAAAGGAGCACTTCTTTCTCCGGTTCCGACACGTGCAGCGCCTCGTTGGCCGCGTAGGTGAAGAAGCCGTAGTGCCCCATCTTTTTGGCCAAGGGATAATTCGCCAAAAAATCCGGGTGAATCAGCAGCGTGTAGTGGGCGTCCGCCCCCGCGCCGCGCTCCTGCGTGCAGCCGATAAGTTGGTTGGGGGCGGCAAAAAACAAGCCGCCCTCGTCAAAGTCATAATACCCCTGCCCGTACCGGAGCTGGCTGCTCAGCCGGGGCCCGTAGGATATGCGATAAAAGCTCAGCACATGGGAGCGGCAAGCGCTGGCCCCCGCCACGGGGGTGCTGGCGCTGTTGACGAGGCTAATCAGCGGATGCAGGGGAGGCGGCAGGCCCATGGCCCGGTGCGCCTCCGACAAAGAGGCCAACCGAGGCGGGGCGTTTTCGGGCGTTTTCATTTCTCTCCTTTAGGACCACGAGCAACCGGTCGTCACTTCAACTACCGGTTGCCCGTGGTGGTTTACTTAGCTGCACCCTGCGCCGCATTGGCCACGGCTTCCCAGGCTTCCCAGGTCGCCAGCCGCTCGGCGTAGGCCGAGCGCACCCAGGGCAGGGTGTGGCGGCCGAGCAGCAGCCGAAGGGGCGGCTGCGCGGCGTCGACCACGGCAAAGATAGCCGCCGGAGTGGCGGCCGGGTCGCCGCGTTCCCGGCCCGCGGAGCCCGCGAAAAACTGGTTCTTGAAGTCGGTGTAGGCCTCCAGGCCTGTCGCAAAGCGCATCGACTCCGGGCTGTTGGAATCGGTGGCGTAGGCCCCGGGCTCAATGATGGTGACCTTAATGCCGAACGGGGCCACTTCGGCGGCCAGGCTTTCGTAAATCGCCTCGAACGCCCACTTGGAGGAGGCGTAGTAGCCGATGACCGGCAAGGTGACGTGGCCCAGACCACTGGAGGTGCCCAGAATGTGGCCGCTGCCCTGCGCGCGCAGCAGGGGCAGCGCGGCCTGAATGACGGAAACGGCCCCGTACACGTTCGTTTCGTACAGCGCCCGGATTTCGTCCAGGCTGGCTTCCTCGATGGTGCCGGCCAGGGAGTAGCCGGCGTTATTAAGCACGACGTCGAGCCGGCCGAAGTGCGCGTGGGCCTGCGCGACGGCCGTTTTTACCTGCGCGGGGTTGGTCACGTCCAGTTCCAGCGACAACACGTTGGCGCCGTATTGCTCGGTCAAATCGGTGATGCTGGCCAACTTGCGCGCCGTCGCGGTGACCTTGTCGCCCCGTTGCAGGGCGGCTTCCGTCCAGACGCGGCCAAAGCCGCGGGAAGCGCCCGTGATAAACCAGATTTTGGGGGCAGCGCCGGGAGCGGGTGCCGGGCCGGTTTCCCCGGCGGGGTGCGGTTGAGGAGTCATAAATGGGGGATGCGTTTACGTACCGCACAAAGGTCCGGCCCGGCGGCCGGCCATTCGTAGCCAGATTGCGGATGTTTGTAGCTTAACTGAGGCACCAGCCGGGCGGCGGGGCGGACACGCCCACGCTTTTTAACGCAGCCCTAATCAATTCAGCTTTACGCCGGCCCAGGTAAAGGTTCCGGCGCTGGTACCAACGTATTCCGGCCGGCAATAGTGGCCTTGGTTAACCGTTTAACTCACTAGCGCCTGTTCTGCACTGCGGCGTCAAAAGCCGGTTCTGGAGCACCGGGCTAGGGCATTAGCAGCTCGCCACGACCCGTAGCGGGCCTTTTGCTACTCAACGACCCCTGCTGTATTCCTGGTTAGCCTCCTAAAAGGGCCTCTACTGCTCGGAAAGTACCTGCCAGGCGCTAGCGCAGCTGCGCTAGCCTCCCCGAGCGGCCGCTGGCGGGGAGTACTGGAAGCGCAGGAAAAGCTTCCCTGCGCTCCGGGGTTCACCGAAAAAGCGCGACTGGCCCGCCGCCCCAGCAGGCTGCGCAAAACCGCTCCGCCCGCGGCCGGGTTACGCAGTCCTATGTACGAACGTAAAATTCCCTTCGACCTCGCCTGCGGCGTGCACCTGACCCTGGAAGTACTGGCGGGCAAATGGAAAGTGGGCCTGCTCTACTACATCGGGCAGGGCATCCGGCGGCCGGGCGAGCTGCAGAAGAAGCTGCCGGGGGCTACCCGCCGGGTCGTGCACGTGCAGCTCCGGCAGCTTGAAGCCCACGAGTTGATTAGTAAAACCGTTTTCACCGAAGCGCCGCCGCGGGTGGCGTACTACCTCACGCCGCTGGGCGAAACGCTGCTGCCGCTCCTGACGCAGCTCAGCCAGTGAGGCGAAGCGAACCGCGGCCAGCTCGAACAGGTGCTGGCTGCTACCCTGCCCACCAGCTCCCCCGCCCCGGCCCCCGCCACCTAAGCCACCGGGCGGGCCGGCCAGCGCACCTGGTCTTCCCGGTTGCCGGTCAGCAGCGGGCGTTGCGTGGCCAGCAGGTCGTGCGGGTAGCCCAGGGGCACGGCCGAGGCCTCCGCTAGGCGCTGTACCTGCGCGGGGCTGAGCGCGAGCGCGGCCGCCGCGAGCTTCTCGTCGAGCTGCGTGCGGGTGCGGGCGCCCACCAGCGGCACGATGCCCCGCGCCTTTACCCAGGCGGTAGCTACCTGGCCGGGCGTGGCTTCCGTCTCGTGCGCAACGGCCAGCAGCGCATCCAGCACGGCGTTGAGGGGCGCGGAGTCCACGGCGGTAACAAACACGGTGGCCCGGCCCGTTGCGCCCTGCCGGTACTTGCCGGTGAGCACGCCGCCGGCCAGCGGCGAGTAGCCCATTATGCCCAGCCCCAGGCCCTCAGCCATCGGCAGCAATTCGCGCTCGGCCGTGCGCTGCAGCAGGCTGAATTCCACCTGAATGCCGACCAGCGGCACCCAGCTGCGCAGCTCAGCCAGGGTCACGGCCGTGGCCACGCGCCAGGCCGGGAAGTTGGAGAAGCCGCCGTAGAGAATTTTGCCCGCCCGCGCCAGGTCGTCGAAGCCCCGGGCGATTCCCTCCACCGGCGTCACGCTGTCCGGCAGGTGCACCAGGTACAGGTCGAGGTAGTCGGTGCCCAGGCGCCGCAGGCTGGCCTCGACGGCTTGCGTCAGGGCCTTGCGGTGGTTGCCCAGCTGCGCGATGGCGGGCGCGGCGTGGGCCGTGGCCGTGTACTTGGAAGCCAGCACGAAGTCGCCCCGGTCGGCCCCCACGAACTGCCCCACGAGGCGCTCGGCCTCCCCGCGCTGGTACACATCGGAGAGGTCGATGAAATTGCCCCCGCCGCCACGTAGCCCTGCCAGATGCGGTGCGCCTCGGCCGCGTCGGCCCCATAGCTGGCCGGCGCGCCAAACGTGCCCGTGCTAAGGGCTAACTCGCTTACCCACAGGCCCGTTTTCGAGCCAAACAGTTGATAGTTCATGCGCTAATTGCTGGAATGAGGGCGCAAAGGTCCAGGGCGAAGGCCCCCGGCACAAGACGGGAAAAATGATTCCCATAGGGCATAAATAGTCCCTATAGCGGCTGCGGGAGGTGGGCTGGCTACACAGCCCGGCGTTGGGGTGTCGAGGTTAGGCGCAGTAGCTTGGTGCTTCTTTGGTTCTTATCGAGTGGGAGCGAATTGGGTAGAAGCAGTTTAGAACCCTACCTGACTACCTCCCGAAGTATGCACACAACAAACCGCCTTTTGGCTACTTTTCGGCGGGTAAGCTGGCGGAACTTTGCCGCAACCAACGCAGCAAGCCATGCAAACGACTTTAATCACCGGCGCGTCGGGCGGAATCGGGGAAGCCCTGACTACCCGGTTTGCCGAGCGCAAGCACAACCTGCTCCTGGTGGCTCGCAACGCCGATAAACTGGCAGCGCAGTGCCGACAGCTCGCCGACAAGTTCGGGATTACGGCGCAGTACATCGCGGCCGATTTGGCCACGCCCGCCGCGCCGGCCGAGATTTTTGCGGAAACGCAGCGGCGCGGGCTGGAAGTAGCCGTGCTCATCAACAATGCCGGGATTGGGTCGGGCGGCGAGTTTGCGCAGCTGGCGCTGGAAGCAGAGCTGCGCCTGATTCAGCTCAACGTTGCCGCCCTAGTGGCCCTGACGCACCTGTTTGTGCCGCCCATGCAGGCGCGCCGCAGCGGCATCGTAGTCAATGTGGCCTCGATGGCGGCCTTTATGCCCGTGCCGTACATGGCGACGTATGCGGC
This sequence comes from uncultured Hymenobacter sp., assembly GCA_937871705.1. Taxonomy (GTDB): domain Bacteria; phylum Bacteroidota; class Bacteroidia; order Cytophagales; family Hymenobacteraceae; genus Hymenobacter. Next base: position 4,500 of record CALMOO010000754.1, on the reverse strand, counting down.
CAGCAAAGCCTTCGTGCGCTCGTTTACCGAGGCCATTACGGAAGAATGCAAGCCGCACAACGTGCAGGTGCTGCTGCTGTTTCCGGGGCTGACCCGCACTAATTTCAACGAGGCCGCCGGCATCGCCGGCGACCTCAGCAAAGGGCTGAACACGGAGTATACCAGCGCCACCCAAACCCCGCAGCAGGTGGCCGATGAAGCCCTCAAAGCGCTGGATGCCGGCAAGCAAGCCGTCATATCAGGCGCCATGAACCGGCTGGGCGCTAAATTGCTGGCGCTGGTGCCGGCCGCAGTCACAGCCAGAAGCCTGGCGAAAAGCTACCGTCAGAAAATGGGCCTCTGAGCTACCCCCACGCATGAACCGGCCCGAAACAACCACTCTTCACGTGCCGTCAGTGGCGGCGCAGCTACAGCTCATGGGCCTCCCGGCCCGGCTCCGGCATCCGCTCTTCAGCATCCTGCGCTTCGAAGACCTGCCGCCAGCCCCAGCCCTCACGCAACGGGTGCGGCTGATTTCCGACCTCTACCAGATTACGCTCAAAAAAGACTGCCCGTGCAAAGTGCAGTACGGGCAAACGCCCTACGACTTTGGCGAAGGCGTCATGTCGTTTTTTGCACCCCGGCAGGTGGCCATCCTGGAGCCCGGCGCCGTGTTGCCGACCTCGGGCTGGTTGCTGCTGCTACACCCCGATTTGCTGCGCGGCCATGCGCTGAGCCAGAAAATCACCGACTACGGCTTTTTTGAGTACGCCGTAAACGAGGCCCTGCTGCTGGCGCCGGAAGAACAGGAGGCCCTTGAGCTGCTGCTGCAGCAGGTGGAGCAGGAAGCCAACCGGCCCCTCGACAGCCTTAGCCAGGAAGTACTGGTGTTGCAGCTGGAGCTGCTGCTGACCTACTGCCAGCGCTACTTCAACCGGCAGTTTCTAACCCGCAAGCCGCACAGCCACGAACTGCTAAGCCAAGTGGAACGGCTTTTAAACCAGCATTTTGCCCAGCAAAAAGGGTTGCCAACCGTCGGCGCTTTGGCCGCGCAGCTGCATTTATCGCCCAAGTACCTGAGCGACTGTCTCAAGCAGCTTACCGGCCAAACTGCGCAGCAGCTTATTCACGAAAAGCTGATAGCCCACGCCAAGCAGGTGCTGGCCACCACCGGGCTGGCGGTGAGCGAAATAGCGTACCAACTAGGGTTCGAGTACCCGCAATCATTCAATAAGCTGTTCAAAAACAAAACGAACCAGACGCCCCTCGCCTACCGCCAGTCGCTCAACTGAGGGGCGAGGCACGCACGATGGGCAACGATTCCGCGCTGGGGTTGAGGACAAGCGCTTCTTCCAGCGTCCGTGCCAGCTCGGGGCCACCCACCGGTCGCAAGGAAGAATCAGGTGCCTGGCTGCCGTTTTCCTCACGGGTTGACCAGTGGCTATGTCCCCGCCCGTCCCGGCTGCGGGCCTACCAGGGGCACGTGGCCGGGGCGGGGAAATACTCTTCGCTGAAATACTGGCCGGTGGGACCATCCGGGCCCAGCAGCGCATACTTGGCGATGCGCTGCCCGGCTTCCTCGACCGTGCTGGTGCCCTGGTGGCCCGTGAAGTCGGTTTGGGTGTAGCCGGGGCACACCGCATTGACTTTGAAAGGGGTGTCGCGCACCTCGTAAGCCAGGTTGACGGTGTACATGTTCAGGGCCGCTTTCGACGCCTGGTACACCGGCACCCGGAAGACGAAGCTGGCGTTGTCGAAGTCGGTGGAAAGCGCCAGCGACGCCATGGCGGTGCTCACGTTGACGATGCGCGGCTCCGGTGATTTCTCCAGCAGGTCCAAAAACGCCTGCGTGACGCTGGCCACCCCGAACACGTTGGTTTCGAACACGGTCCGGAACTGTTCGAGCGTGGTGTCTCGGGCCAACTGGGGCACGCCGCCGGAAATGCCGGCGTTATTGACCAGCACGTCCAGCACCGGCGTTTTGGCACCAATCGTGGCGCGGGCTGCCTGGATGGAGGCGGGGTCCGTGACATCGAGCTGAACGGCCTCCAGGGCCGTGAGCCCCGTGGCGTGGAGCTGTTGCGCGGCGGCTTGTCCATTGGCCAGGTCACGGCTGCCGAGGTACACGAAAAAGCCCTGCTGGGCGAGCAGTTTGGCGACTTCCAGGCCAATGCCTTTGTTGGCGCCGGTTACGAGGGCATACTTCATGGAGGAAAATAGGGAAACGTGGGGTAAGGAAACGACCTGCCGAAACCCTTCCGGCAGTACAACCCGGCTACGGGTATAGCTTTATTGATAAAATACTTGTGTGTGTGCTAGTGGACTGCCACGGTCACCCGCTGGGCGAGTTGCTGCCGGGTACGCCTGGCCCGGCCACCCAGGTGGCGCTGGCTGCCCGGAGCGGGCCCTGCTGGCGGGTAGCGGGCAACATGACGGCTGGCCGGGCGGACACTGCGGGGAATTGCCCCCCGCCTAGCCGGTCGCCGGCCGGGGAGTAGCCTTGGGCCTGACCAGCGCGGTTGGGGGGTAGCCGAACTGCTTCTTGAAGGCGAAGGAGAAATGCGCGAGATTCTCAAAGCCTACTTCCAGGTACAGCTCCACTGGCTTGCGGCTGGTGGTAGCGAGCTGGTAATGCGCCCGCGCCAACCGTTTGTGCGTGAGCCAGCGCTGGGGGCTCAGGTGAAAGGCTTTTTTGAAATCGCGCTTAAAAGTGGTCAGGCTGCGGCCCGTCAGGTAGCTGAAGGTAGTTAAGGGCAGGTTGAACAAGTAATTCGCTTCCATGAAGTCAACCAGGTTCACTTTGCCGGGCTCAGTGTAGTTGGCCAGCACCTTATCGCTGTGCGGGTCGAGGCTGCGCAGTATCTCCAGCGCCTCCGTAATCTTGCCAGCGAGGAGCTTCTCGGGCAGGGGCTGCCTGAGTTCTAGGTAGGGCAGCAGGGAGGCAAAGAGACTCTGTAGGAGAGGGCTACTCGGAAAGAGCAGGGGCTCGGGAGCCGCCGGCTGGGCGGACGCTGGGGGGTGCTGCGTGTAGTACGCCTGCACCAGGGCTGAGGGCAGCGTCAGCATCACCGCTTGATACGCGACGCCGTCTTTCGGAACTTTCAGCAGGGTCGCCGGCTGGTTTCGCGGCAAGAGCAGCGTGTCGCCCGCGGCGGCGTGGCGCGTGCTCTCGGCCTGCACCACCTTCAGCTCACCGGCCAGCACCCCGACCAAGACGTTATTGGCTAAGGTAATTTCCCCGCCGTAGCGCCGGTCGCCGTTACAAACCAGTACCATGTTTGCGTAGCGATTTAGTTGCTGGCCGTTCATCAGGGAGGGCGGTTAGGTGCGGGCCAGTCAGCTTGCTTCGGCGGGTAGTGCTGTTTGACCATGCAAAAGTAGGCTGCCCTGAACAGACGCACTTTGCTCAAAAGGCCGAAGTTGCTTTGCTCAGCGGGCCACTTGGTAGCTGGGGCCACTGGTTTGGCCGGTTAGGCTGCCCCAAGCCGAACGGAGGTGATTTGGTTATGCCTGGGGGTAGGGGCACTCGGCGGGCGGCTACTCAGAAGCTGTGCTGGCAAACTTCTCAATAGCGGCCGCCGTGACGGGGGTGAAGAGGTTCACCAGGTTGCCGTCGGGGTCGCGGAAGAGCAACGAGCGGTTGCCCCAGGGCATGGTGGTGGGTGCCTGCACCAGCGCGCCGCTGAGCACGTCGGCCAGGCGCTGGTAGGCAGCATCGACGTCGGCCACCCGAAACTCGAGGATAACCGAGCGGTTGGCAGCAGCCGTGGCAACCTGCTCGCCGCCGAAGGGCGCCAGGGTGCTGGTGTGGCCAATGGCCAGCGTGGCGCCCGCCGTGCGCAGCTCGGCAAACACCGGGGCGAGGCGGGTCAGCGGCTGGCCAAACAGTTGCTCGTAAAAGCCGACGAGGCGCTCGAAATCGGCCGTGATGAGGCGAATGGACGTGAAGTTCATGGGGGAGTAAGTGGGTTGATGCCGCAAAGCTCTATCCGCCCACTGACAACCCTATGGCAGTCGGCTACGGCCCGCCAAAAAATTATTTCGCGGGCGGCAGGTTCAGGCTGGACAGGTAGGCGGTCAGCGACAACGGCGCCGGGTTGGTGCAGGGCAGCGTAGTGACCGTGAGCTGCTGCACCCGCGACACCCGAAATTGCCGGTACGCCTGCCGCAGTTGGCACCAGCCCACCAGGTGCCAGGTAAAATTGTAAAACACCAGCCCAATGGGCTCGACGCGGCGCCGGGTGTCGTGGCCTGCCTTGTCGCGGTACCCCAGCTCCAGCACTTGGCGCCCGGCAATGGCCCGCTGCAGGGGCGCCAGGTGCGGCGTGGGGTGTTCCTGGTACTCGGGCACGGCCAGCTGGATGCTGCCGGCCAGCTGCGCCAGGCGGGCCTGGTCGGGTGGGCGCAGCACGGCGCGCACTTTTTGCAGGGCGGCGGCTACCAGCGGCTGCACCGAGCGGTCGGCTAGGGTGGCGCCCAGGGTTTCGAGCAGCAGCAGGGCGCTGGCTTCCTCGCTCGTGA
>CALMOO010000753.1 GCA_937871705.1 uncultured Hymenobacter sp. | reverse complement strand
GTGCCCCCACCTTCGAGGATGCCAACCTGGCCGTCGACCACAACCAGCTGCTGATGGACGTGATGGACCGTGTGGGCCTCAAGCACAACTTCAAAGTGCTGCTGCACGAGAAGCCCTTCGCGGGCATTAACGGCTCGGGCAAGCACAACAACTGGGCAATGAGCACCGACACCGGCGTGAACCTGCTCGCGCCCGGCCGCCGGCCCAAGGAAAACCTACAGTTCCTGGCCTTCTTCATGACCACCGTGAAGGCCGTGCACCGCTACGGCGACTTGCTGCGCGCCAGCATCGCGTCGGCCAGCAACGACCACCGCCTCGGGGCCAACGAGGCGCCGCCCGCCATCATGTCGGTGTTCTTGGGCTCGATGCTCGACGGGGTGCTCGATGAATTGGAGCGTACCGCCAAGCTGCCGCTCGACAAGGGCGACAACATCTACCTCAAGCTGGGTATCGACAAGATTCCGGCCATTCTGCTCGACAATACCGACCGCAACCGCACCTCGCCGTTTGCCTTCACCGGCAACAAGTTTGAGCTGCGCGCCGTGGGCTCGTCGGCCAACTGTTCGTCGGCCATGACCGTGCTCAACGCCATCGTGGCCGACCAGCTTATCGACTTCAAAACCCAGGTGGATGAGCTCATTAACCAAGGCAAGAAAAAGGAGGTAGCCATTGTGGACGTGCTGCGCGAGTACGTTATTACCTCCAAAAACATCCGCTTCGAAGGCAACGGCTACTCCGACGAGTGGAAGGAGGAAGCCGCCCGCCGCGGCTTGGCCAACGTGCCTACTACCCCCCGCGCCCTCGATGCCCTGGTGCGCGACGATGCCGAGGAGCTGTTCATCCGCCACGGCATCTTCTCGGAGATAGAGCTGCACGCCCGCCACGAAATCTTGCTGGAAGAGTACACCAAAAAAATTCAAATTGAAAGCCGTGTGCTCGGCGATTTGGCCGTTAACCACGTCATCCCGACGGCGTTAAGCTACCAAACCAAGCTAATAAACAACGTTCGTGGCCTACGCGAGCTAGGTTTAGACGACGAAAACAGCGAAGTAACCGTAGAGATGATTAAATCCATCTCGCGCTACGTCTCGACCATCAAAAGCACGGTCGATGCCATGACGGAAGCGCGCAAGGTGGCTAACCGAATTGAGGATGCCCGTGAGCGTGCCATTGCGTATTGCGACACGGTGAAAGAGCGTTTTGCGGTTATTCGCCGCGCCGCCGACAAGCTCGAGCTGCTTGTCGCGGATGAGGACTGGCCCTTGGTGAAGTACCGCGAATTATTATTCCGGCATTAACTTTGGGTTGGAGCCACGGACCAGCGCTGGGTGGGAATTCTCGCTGCGTCCGGGTTTGGAAAGGGTCGTGCCGGGTGGCGCGACCTTTTTTTGTGCCCTACTGGGCGGGGCTGGCTTTAAATAGGCGCTGAGGCGCTTCAGGAGCATGTTTTTCCACCAGCTCCAATCAAACCCAGTTAGGATTTAGGTTGGTCTGCCCCTGCTTCTGCCCCTGTTATTGCCAGTTCAATTAGGCTGCCTGGCTGGGTAGCCGGCGGGCGGTCTTGCGGTGTGAGTCGAGTAACTCTTGCTCATCAATGCCGAGGTACACGTTAAACTGCGCTTCCGTCTGGTGGCCGGTGGCCAGCATGACCAATGACTTGGGTACGCCCTCTAGAATCAGCAAGGTGGGTGAGCTTCCTCAATTTCTACAAGGCTGCTTATTGCAGGTCTTTAGTACTAGCCACAAGTGCTTGTTGAACAAACCTGAGGGTTCTGCAACTGAGGTGGTCCAGTAAAAACGGACAGTGAGCTAAGATATGCTGGATTGGAAGTCGCGTTGATAATCAAGCCAGGAGCCGGTTGACACAGCGTCAGGGCCGGCTCCAGGGCCATGAGCACCAGCTCAGTGGGCATCTGCTGGTCGAGGTGCCAGCCGACCACGCGCCGCGAACAGGTATTGCGCCAGGTGTGGTGGCAGTCATTAAGGTCGAGCGTTAAATTCTATAACGAGCTATGTAGCCGGAGGCCATTACAGTCTTGGCGCCAGTGTTCGATTTCTTCTTGGGCGTCGGACACCGATAGGAAGCAGTGCACGTTTCGACACTTATAGCGGAAGCTGCCGTTAAACGATTCAATGTATAGATTTTTGGTTGGTTTACCGGATTGGGAGAACTCCAGTGTTACGTGCTGGTCATGGGCCCAGCGGTCGAGCCCCTTGCTGATGAACTCGCTCCCGTTATCGACCTAGATGCGTTTGAGCACCAAGCCTAATTCCTGTCGCAAGCGCGTCATAACTGCTACGACATCTTCGCTCTTAGAGACTAGCCGACGTGAATGGCTATGCGCTAACGACTATATTTATCGACTATCGTTAAAACCCGGATTTTTTGGCTATCGAAGAGGTTATCTGCTACGAAATCCATGCTCCAGCACTGGTGTAGGCAGTCCATTGGAAGCTGCTCCAGTCGATGCGCTGCGGCGCGGTTACACTTCGGGCGCTTGCTGCGTAAGGTCAAGCCTTCCATATAGGCCCAACTGGCACGCTGCAAGCTAATGATCCGACAGGCCCGGCGAGCGGAGATGCGGTAAGCGTCGAGTAGATATTGAGCCGCGTGCCGACGCTGCACGAGCCTTAAAAGGTGTTTGAGCACGTCCTGCAGCATCTGCTTGTCCAGTATCCAGTCCGCTACTAACTGTTTAAGGTGCTGATTTTCTTCTTACAACTGCTTGAGTCAACGCAATTTGAGCACGCCTAATCCCCTATAATTCTTCCAGTTATAGCAAGCAGCTGGCCTCGCTGATGCCCATCTTGCGGCACATTTTCGCTACGATCACGCCCGTGTCCGCCTGCCGTAGGGTAGATACGATTTGGGCCTCCGTAAACTTGGCTTTTTTATGGCATTGTTTCTTGGTTTTAAGGATACGACAAATGCTCAATTTTTCTACTTTACACTGGCATAGTTTACTGGGAGGTGGTCAGCGCTTCAAAGGCGAAGGGCTGTCTAATGCCCGTATTAGTAAGGCACCAGGTAGCTCGGCTAGTACCGTAGCAAAATATCTACAGTAATATTGCCTTCTCAAGCTAGCCGATAGCTTGTGCTACGTCCCCCAGCAGCTTCT
>CALMOO010000752.1:1250-3490 GCA_937871705.1 uncultured Hymenobacter sp. | reverse complement strand
CCTGGTGTGCGTGCCGGGCCGCGATAGCTTGCTGACGCTACCCCCCACCTTCGGCATGTACGAAGTTGCCGCCGCCCTCAACGATGTAGCCGTAGAGCGTCTGCCCCTTAGCGCCGACTTCCAGCTCAGTCCCGAAACAGTGGCGCAGGTACTCGCTTCGGAAGCTAAAATTGTCTTCCTCTGCTCGCCCAACAACCCCACCGGCAACCTGCTCGACCCCGCCGACATCGAGGCTATCTTGCACGGCTTCAATGGCTTGGTGGTGGTGGATGAGGCTTACGCCGACTTCGCCCTGCAGCCCAGCTGGATTACCCGCTTGGCCGAGTTTGACAACCTGGTGGTGCTCCAAACCTTCTCCAAGGCCTGGGGGCTGGCGGGCATTCGCCTGGGCATGGCTTTTGGCTCGCGGGCGCTCATTGCTTACCTCAACCGCATCAAGATGCCCTACAACGTGTCGGATTACACCCAGCAGCTGGCCGTGGCTGCCCTGGCCGACACGGCGCGTTTCGAGGCCATGCGCCAGGAGCTGCTGGCGGGCCGCGCCTGGCTGGCCGCCGAGTTGCCGCAGCTGCCCATCGTTGCGCACATTTATCCGTCCGACGCCAACTTTCTGCTCACCCGCTTCCGGCCCGATGCCGCAGCGGTGTATCAGTACCTATTGGGTCGCGGCATTGTGGTGCGTCGCCCCAACCAGCCCAGCTGCGCCGGTACCCTGCGCCTGACCGTGGGCACCCCGGCCGAGAACGAGACGCTAGTGGCGGCGCTGCGCGAGTTTGAAGAATAAAGGAAGAGCGTTGCATTTTTTCATTAAAGCTGAGAGTGGCTTTGATGGGTTTGTTATCTGCGAAGCCTTTCTGTTCCTGTCAGAAGAGAATTTGATTAAGTGACCTCATGAAAAAAGTTCTGTTTATCGACCGCGACGGCACCATCCTCATCGAGCCGCCGACCGACTACCAGATTGATGCCTGGCACAAGTTTGACTTTGTACCCGGTGCCATCACGGCCCTGGCCCAGCTGGCGCGCGACGGCGAGTACGAGTTGGTCATGGTCACCAACCAGGATGGCCTGGGCACCAGCAGCTACCCCGAAGAAACCTTCTGGCCCTACCAGCAGAAGATGCTCGACATCCTGGCGGGGGAGGGGGTAGCGTTTGCGGAGATTTTGATTGACCGCAGCTTTGCCCACGCGCCCGCCCCGACGCGCAAGCCCGGCACGGCGCTGCTCACTCGCTACCTCGACCCGGCCCAGGGCTACGACCTGGCGCACTCCTACGTTATCGGCGACCGCCTGACTGACGTGGAGCTGGCCCAGAACCTGGGTTGCTGTGCTATTTTGCTTCACGCCGAGGCCGATGCGCGCGCTGCCCTCAGCACTACTAGTTGGGCCGACGTGTACGAGCACCTGCGCCGGCCGCCACGCCGCGCGCACGTCATGCGCAATACGAACGAGACGCGCATCGAAATTATTCTCAACCTCGATGGCACCGGGCACACCGATTGCCAGACCGGCCTGGGCTTTTTCGACCACATGCTCGACCAGTTGGGTAAGCACAGTGGCTGCGACCTTTACGTGCGCACTCACGGCGACCTGCACATCGACGAGCACCACACCGTCGAGGATACGGCCATCGCCATCGGCACCGCTTATAACGAAGCGCTCGGTGACAAGCGTGGCGTAAACCGCTACGGGTTTCTGCTCCCCATGGATGATGCCCTGGCCCAGGCGGCCATCGACTTTTCGGGGCGCCCCTGGTTGGTGTGGGCCGCCGACTTTCGCCGCGAGCGGGTAGGCGACGTGCCCACCGAGCTATTTTACCATTTCTTTAAAAGCTTCTCCGACGCGGCGCGCTGCAACCTCAATATCAAATGCGAAGGCGATAATGAGCACCACAAAATCGAAGCAATCTTCAAAGCTGTTGCCAAGTCTGTTAAAATGGCCTTGGCGCGGGACCCCGCCGGACAACACGTAATCCCCAGCACGAAGGGTATCTTGTAATCTCTTATATTATCATTTGGGCAAGCTCGTTGCTTCCAATCTTATTAACCAAATGTTATAACGTGAATATTGCTGTTATCGATTATCAGGGCGGTAACGTCCAGTCTGTCCTGTTTGCCTTAGCGCGACTGGGGGTCACCACGGCCACCTTAACCTCGGACCCCGGCGTTATTCGGCAAGCCGACCGGGTGCTGTTTCCGGGCGAAGGCGAGGCTAGTTCGGCCATGCGCTCGCTACGGGTCGCG
>CALMOO010000752.1:0-1240 GCA_937871705.1 uncultured Hymenobacter sp. | reverse complement strand
CGAAGTGCTCCCCACCCTGAAGCAGCCATTTCTGGGTATCTGCTTGGGGATGCAGCTGCTGGGCCGGCACAGCGAGGAAGGCCCCGCCGGCGGCACCCAGCTGCTGGGAATGCTCCCCTTTGATGTGGTGCGCTTTGTGCCTCCGGATGCGGCGCATAAAGTACCCCACATGGGTTGGAACAACTTGCATGACTTGCAAACGCCACTTTTCGCTGGGCTAAGTGGCACCGTAACACCAGGCGATAAAGAAGACAAGTCTCGGTTGAGCGCGAACCTGACTGCGGCCGACTACGTGTATTTTGTGCATAGCTACTACGCGCCCATCGGCGACTACACTATTGCACAAGCTAGCTATCCGGCCGGGGTTCCGTTTAGTGCGGGGGTGCGCCATGGCAACTTCTACGGCTTGCAGTTTCACGTGGAGAAAAGCGGCCCGGTGGGCGAACAGATTCTACGCAACTTCCTGACAGGCGACTTGCGATAGCTTTTACTCAAATGGTTAAAAGTAATTATTAACGCTGCTAAGGCACTGACCTGGCTAACGTTCCTGCTTATCACAAATGGATATAATTCCTGCGATTGACCTTATAAATGGAGCCTGCGTGCGCCTAACGGGTGGTGACTTTGCCCGCCAGACAACCTATGCGGCCGACCCGTTGGCTCAGGCCCAGTACTTCGAGCAGCTTGGTGCTACCCACCTGCATCTGGTAGACCTCGACGGGGCCCGCGCCCGCGCCCCGCGCCAGCTGCCGGTGCTGGAGCGTATTGCGCGTCATACGAAGCTGCACATCGATTTTGGGGGCGGTATCCAGACTACGGCGGCCGCGGAGCAGGCCTTTGCGGCTGGCGCGGCGCAGCTTACGGCGGGCAGCATTGCCGCCCGCGAGCCCGCGTTGGTAGGGGAGTGGCTAGCCCGCTTTGGGGCTGAGCGCATCATCATCGGGGCTGATTTTAAGGGCGAGTACATTGCTGTGAGCGCCTGGACCGAGCAGTCGAGCCAAACGCTGCCCACGTTTATTGCCGCCTACCTGGCGGCGGGGGCAACCACTTTCATCTGCACCGACGTGAGCCGCGATGGTCAACTGCAGGGGCCGGCTACCGATACCTACACGGCTTTACGGGAGCAGTTTCCCGCGGCGCAGTTTGTGGCCAGCGGCGGCGTCACGACCCTGGCTGACCTGGCCGCGCTAAGGGGGGTAGGCATGGCCGGCGCCATTATTGGGAAGGCGCTGTATGAGGG
>CALMOO010000751.1:3578-4245 GCA_937871705.1 uncultured Hymenobacter sp. | reverse complement strand
GTGGTGGCTGCTACGCCCCGGTCAGCTCCCAGTTCATCGCCCATAGTGGCCCCAGGCTATTTCTTCGTGAAGGGCGAAACCAAGAACAAGTACCTACGCGTCGCTCACGCCGACGTTCTTTACGTGGAGGGCCTTAATAACTACGTGCTGCTGCACTTGCCCAGCCAGCGCGTGGCGACGTATTACACCCTCAAGGAGTTGGTTGAAACCCTGCCTCAGCCCCCATTTTTGCGGGTGCATAAGTCCTTCATTGTCAACCTTGACCACGTGCGCCTCCTCGATGGCAACACGCTCTATGTTCAGGACAAGCTAATTCCGGTGAGCGACACTTACCGCGACGCTCTCTACCGGGTAGTTCGCGGTGGCTAAGGTGGAGGTGTACGCTAGCCAATTTAAATAAGTGACTTAACCTGTGCTAACTAACGGCTTACTGAACGGGGAAGCGTACAAGGTCTTACGCAGTTCTCCGTCACAGTAGGAACTGTCATAGTATCACGGCCGGGGGCATGGTCTAAGAATTTAGTAAATCTGTACCCGCTGACGTCCCCGACAAAGCAAAATCCCCTGTAAGTGATTAACTTACAGGGGATTTTGTCTTTAAACGGTGCGGTCTGGACGGGACTCGAACCCGCGACCTCCGCCGTGACAGGGCGGCATTCTAACCAAC
>CALMOO010000751.1:0-3568 GCA_937871705.1 uncultured Hymenobacter sp. | reverse complement strand
TACAAAGGTAGGGAATTAAAATTGGCGTTTGCAAGCTGGACGTGGATTTTCCTGCGACAATTCGGGTGCAATGAAGCTTGCGTGTTGTTTCTCAAGCTGAAAAATTTAGTCGAAGCTGGCTGCTGGGTTTAGGTTTACCTTTGCCGCCCGGCACTTTGAGCGGCGTAGAACAGCGCAAAGCAGTTGCTACCCCACTCAAAATGTTTGTAAGTCCTCAACTAAAAACCAGGAACCTCACACCTGACCTATGCTGCTTGATTTTGAACAACCCATCGCCGCTCTCGAAGGCAAGCTCCAGGAGATGCAAAAACTGGCTGCCGAAAGTGAGGTTGACGTAACCGACGCGGTGGTGGCGCTGGAGACTAAGATTGAGTCTCTTAAGAAAGAAACGTACGCCAACCTTACGCGCTGGCAGCGCGTGCAGCTCTCACGCCATCCCGAGCGGCCTTATACATTGGACTATATCCATGGGATGGCCGAAAAATTTGTGGAACTACACGGCGACCGCACCGTGGCCGACGATAAGGCCATGGTAGGCGGCTTTGGCGAGCTTGATGGCCACACCGTCATGTTTATTGGCCAGCAAAAGGGACACAATACGAAGCAGCGGCAGTTCCGAAATTTTGGCATGCCCAATCCGGAAGGCTACCGCAAGGCGCTGCGCCTCATGAAGTTGGCGGAAAAATTTGGCAAGCCCATTGTGACGCTTATTGATACGCCCGGCGCCTTTCCGGGGCTGGAGGCTGAAGAGCGGGGGCAGGGCGAAGCTATTGCCCGCAACCTAAAGGAGATGTTTATGCTGAAGGTGCCGGTTATCTGCATCATCATTGGGGAGGGAGCGAGTGGCGGAGCGCTGGGTATCGCCATCGGCGACCGGGTGCTAATGCTAGAAAATACTTGGTATTCAGTGATTTCACCTGAGTCGTGCAGCAGTATTCTGTGGCGCTCGTGGGACTACAAGGAGCAGGCAGCTGAAGCGCTCAAGCTTACGGCTATCGACATGCAAAGCGCGGGTCTGGTAGATGGTATTATTCAGGAGCCGCTAGGCGGAGCCCACACAGATGCGGCGAAGATGATAGCTACCTTGAAACAGACGCTGCTTCAAACGCTGGAAGAATTGAAAGCCATTCCGGCGGCAGAGCGCATCTCCCAGCGCATCGATAAGTTCTCGGCGATGGGGGTAGTAGTGGAATAATTTGGTAGTGTCATGCTGGCGAAGGAAGCATCTTATCCTGGCTGCTTTCGTCGGCTTACAATCTTTGGCGATGCGGACGTAATAAGATGCTTCCTTCGTCAGCATGACAGTCAATTATGAAAATTCATACGCTCGATACTGGTCTTTTTAAGCTCGATGGAGGCGCTATGTTTGGCGTGGTGCCCCGGTCGATGTGGCAGAAGCTGAGCCCGCCCGATGCCAACAATATGTGCACTTGGGCCATGCGCTGCCTGCTGGTAGAGGATGGTAATAAGCTAGTACTCATCGATAATGGCTTAGGAGACAAGACGGATGAGAAGCTGCGAGGACATCTTTACCTACACGGCGACGATACGCTGGAAAAATCGCTGCAAAAGCTGGGCTTCACGAGCGCTGACATAACTGATGTTTTTTTGACGCATTTGCACTTCGACCACTGCGGTGGCTCAGTGGTGCGCCGGCCCGATGGCGCCTTGCAAACGGCTTTTGCTAACGCCACGTACTGGAGCAACGCGGCGCACTGGGACTGGGCAACGCAGCCAAATGCGCGGGAAAAGGCCAGCTTCTTGAGCGAAAATATTTTGCCTATTCAAGCGAGCGGCCAGTTAAAATTTGTAGACCCAGCAGTCGGAGCGCCCGCCGAGCTGCCTCAATTCAGCGAACTCATCTTTGCCGACGGCCATACCGAAAAGATGATGGTGCCGGTTATGCGCTATAAAGGCCGTATGCTAGCTTATATGGCTGATTTACTGCCCAGTATCGGCCATATTCCGCTGCCCTACGTGATGAGTTATGACATGCGCCCGCTCGTGACGCTTGGGGAGAAGGAAGCTGTATTGCGCCGCGCTGCCGAAGAAAACTGGGTGCTGCTCTTGGAGCACGACCCCCTTAACGAGGCTTGTACGGTGCAGCTCACCGACAAAGGCGTGCGCTTGGCCGAGACGCTCCGCGTCGCGGATTTGTAGACCACTTTCATCGACACTATTCGCTTTTGACTGCTATAAAAGCGCTAGCATGAATACTTCTGCGGAGCTAACAGCTACTGGCCAGCAGCCCGCGGCTACCATGAGCCTGGCTTTTTCGGGTGGTGGGGCGCGGGGTATTGCGCACCTGGGCGTGCTGGCAGCGCTCGACGAGCTGGCACTGCCGGTAGGGCGGCTGGCCGGCGTGAGTTCGGGGGCCATAGCGGGTGCGTTTTATGCCGCGGGGTTTGCGCCGCGCGAGATTTTGCGGCTGCTGCTGGGTACTAACATCACGCGGCTGACGCGGCCGGTTTTCAGCCGCCACGGCCTGCTGGGGCTCGATGCCGTGGAGCATCTCTTGGGCAAGCACCTGGGCGCAACCCTTACGTTTGAGGATTTGCGCCTACCCCTCACACTGGTGGCGACTGACTTGGTTGCGGGCGAGTCGGTGTATTTTAGCCAAGGGCCGCTGCTGCTGCCACTACTGGCTTCGTCGGCGGTGCCGATTCTTTACCGGCCGGTGCAGTACCAGGGCCGGCTGCTGGTGGATGGCGGCTTGCTCAATAATCTGCCCGTGGAGCCGCTGCTGGGCCACGCTGGGCCTGTAGTGGGCGTGCACTGCAACCCCATAAACCCCGAAGCGCGCTTGCCTACGCTGCGCCGGGTGGTCGAGCGCACGCTGCAATTGGCCATTAATGCCAATACGGCCGCTCGTAAGGTGCAGTGTGCCCTGCTGCTAGAGCCGCCGCAGCTCTACAACTACCGCCCGCTCGACTACCGCAAGGCCGCCGAGTTGTTTGAGGTGGGCTACCGCTACACCCTAAGCCGCGCCGCCAACCTGCGGGCCCTGGTAGCGTAGGGCAGGCTTTAGCTTGCCGGCTTCGGCCAACTTAAGGGGGGTAGGCGCATTGCTAGCTAGTTTTGCCTTCGAGTTTGCTTGCCGGCATTTCTTACACCAAAGCGGCAAGCCGAAGCTTCCTCTACTCCTATGGCTGTCCGCAAAACGTCTACATTTTGGTATTTCATCGCTAAAGCTATTTTCGGGGTAGCCGGCTGGAAGCAAACCGGTCAGATTCCGCCTGAAGTCAAGAAGTGCATGATGATTGCGGCCCCGCACACCAGCAACTGGGACCTCATCATGGCCCGCGCCGCCTTCTACATTATGGACGTAGACGTGCGCTTCACCGTGAAAAGCGAGTGGACTGAAAACCCCGTACTGGGCTGGCTGGTAAAAGCCATCGGCGCACTGCCCGTCAACCGCAGCCGCAACAACAGCCTCGTCGATGGCATGGTCAAGCTGTTTCGGCAGTACGAGGAGCTAGTCATTCTCATCACGCCGGAGGGCACCCGCGCCTACCAGCCCAAGTGGCGCAAAGGCTTTTACTACGCCGCCCTGGAGGCTGGCGTACCC